>JAIROC010000129.1 GCA_031257735.1 Bacteroidales bacterium
TCTGGAGTGAGCGTGGGAATGGAGCGCAGCGGAATGACCTAGCGAACGGAAGACCAAGCCCGCTACTGCGGGCGCAGCATATACAGTCCTGTTATGCGCCGTACTTGCCTTTATTCAGAAGCGCCTAATAAATATCCGACGGTTAAACCTTTGGATCTAAACCATTCTTTGATAGTTTTTTTATTTCCTGCTATTATTGTGTCAATTTCTGTTTCTTTTGGAGAAGACCACATTTGCCAATTATACAAACGAGATAATATGTTTCCTATTTTTGAAAAATCTGAGTCCGATATTTCTCTGTAAAAAATTTTTGCCTTTTCATCTGAATCCAGAATATCAAGTTTCGCACATACAGCATCTTTTAATAACTCTGTCCATGCCATTATTGATTTTGATCCATAAATACGCTTTAGTTTATTTTGGATAGAATCATTAGCCCCTACATTAATATTCCATGAACATAAACTTTGCTCATACATTATATTCATTAACTTAATAACATTGACAGATTCAACATCACGTTTATACGAATCTGTTAATATGTTATCTGTTAAAGGCTCTGTACAAAGGAAATTTGTAAAAACAGATTTTGATAACATATCAAGAGTTATGGGTTGTTCTTTTGAGCTTCTATTTGATATTGAAACAAATGGCCTCCATTTGTTATCATCATTTTCTAAAATAGATTTGTATAAATAACTCCTGAATTTCTCATTAATTTCACCACGGGTAACAGCCAAATCTTTTTTGCCTAAATATTCGAGAAATCCGACTTCTGATTTTGCTATATCCTGCTCTATATTCTTATACTCATCAAAGTCCTTTCCAAATTGCGCCCCTAACTTTAATACCATTATTGATGAATAAAATCTAGTCTGGGCAAATTTATCATGAGCAGATATATTTGCTTGATTTAATTTATCAATCTCTGGATTAATATAAATTTTACATTCAAAGATTCTTCTTCCTGTCCACAATAATGCTGCCGCTTTATGTTGTCCATCGAATAATAAAATACGCCCGTCATTTATTCTGCCAATTGATGGCTGAAGAACAGGATAATGTTGAAAATGTCTAAACATTTCAAAAACTTTATCAAAAATTAAAAATCTTGGTTGAAGTCCAATCTTTTCACCTTCATCGTCATCACTATCCAATACATCAACAGGTAATGAGCAATAAAAATATTTCCATTTTGTCAATGGACACTCCTGAACTTCAAAAGCTTGTGAAAACGAATAATTTTCCAATTTGACGCTATGGTCAAAAAAACTTAACACGACTTTTTCTCCAAATGTTTTTATTTCATCTTTTTGCTTTAAATATTTCAACAAATCCTTGAGTGTTAATCTGTTTCCAACCTTAAAAAATTCTGCTATTTTTAATTTTGTTCTAAAATCTTCCAAAGGCAATGCACCTTTTGATAAATTATGTTCTTTACACATTGGAGCAATGTTGTTTAATTCCGTTGGCCCTCCTGTACTATACGCTTTTATGTGATCAAAGTGAATTTCCTCCCCGTCTGGTATTTTATGACCAGTCGCATAACATATTCGTCCAAATTTCTCTAGAATTTCATCTTTCTCGGCATCATTCAGTTGCCGTTTCATCATAATTGCCATATGATTCTCCTGTGTTTTAATTTATACCATATTATATTACATTTTGTCAACTAGTTTTAGGCAAGTATGGCGCATAACGTTCCAGCTGTTTACGACGTTTTTTTGCGCCCGATAAAGAAACTGCGTAGCAGATTCAGGGCGCAAAAAAATGTGCCGGAGCAACGGCGTGGGAATGGAGCGTAGCGGAATGACCTAGCCTTTGCGGAGGCCAAGCCGCCAAAGGCGGCGAAGCGTAAACAGTCCTGTTATGCGACGTTTTTTTGATTTAGGTAATATTTTCGATTTATTATTACCATTACAATTGCTATTACCAGCATAGTAACTGCCGTCAGCAACATTATTTTTGTCTCCCTAAAACGTGTCCCCAAGAAAATCTGGAATCCTATGTTTGATGAGCCATGAAACGCCGTTGATATGATTATATTGTTATTTGTATCTTTTAATATCAAGGCCATTACTATGGAAGAAGAAACAGTCCTTAATATCATTACTAACATGAAAATTATCCCTAAATTCCACCGGTCTATATGCCATAATCCCCACATTATTCCAACAATTATTGATGAAACTAATACAGGATATTTTTTCTCCAGTGTTGTTTTCAGGAAACTTCTCCAGCCAATTTCTTCCCCTATCCCTCCTACAATGATTATTAATATCAGCGGTATTAGCGATCCGCCTATTTGTGCCGCATTATCCAGTTCAATATTCATGCCAAACAAATTACCGGCCATAAAAGCAACAAATGCCATCAATACCGGAACAATAAGCGCCTGAATGAATTTTATTAAAACCGTTTTATCAACATCAAATACTATCGGGACAGCCATTTTCCTAAAAAATAATATGAATAATAAATATGCCAATGTTGGCGCAAATGTACCTAAAGGAAATATTCTCGCTTGATCAAGAAAGATGCATAATTCTATACTTATTGTAAAAACAAAAAAGAGGATCATTTGCAGACAAAAAACTAATTTTCGATTCATGTTTATTCCTTCCTTCAAAATATTGTTTTTATAGTATATCCTTCCCCCAATATTTTGTCAATATTTTTCCAACTATTTTCAAAAAAATGTCGCATAACGTTCCGCAGTATGCGACGTTTGGGCTGGGAGAATACGGGCTGCGTAGCAGTCCCGCCCAGCCCAAATGTGGGTGAAGTGAGCCGTGCGAATGAGGCCGTAGGCCGATTGAGCT
>JAIROC010000192.1 GCA_031257735.1 Bacteroidales bacterium
GGATGTTTTTTTATCGTTTCATTGGGATTTTTCTTTATAAAGCTGATATAATCGGCAACCGCAAGTCCGGGCCAGACGGTTGCTATATATTTTTCAACCGGCTTTTCTATTGTATTAAACGGCTCCGGCGGATTAACATCCTGAAAATCATCAAAGAATTTTTCAACGGATTGTTTCAACTTCATACTGTCATAATTACTTCTCCGTCGCAAAAACAGCACAACGGTATTTGTTCCCGTTGCCATAAAGGTATTACCGCCTAATTCGGCGATGGCAATGATTTCAAAATACTGCAAAATTATCTCGCGGGTTTTTGTATAAATACCTTCGTTGTTAAGAATGGAGCTTGGCAGTATAATACCCGCCACACCACCGTCTTTTAGCAACTGCTTGGTACGTTCCACAAACAGACATTCTATTTCTGAACTATTATCGGTAAGATTATTATATAACTCAAAATCATCCTTGCCATAATATTTGTCTGCGTTGTTTCTAAATGCCGAAACCGAATAAGGCGGATTGGAGACGACCACATCAAATTGTTTGTTTTCCTGCAAAAAATTTTTGTCCCTGAAAAACAGTTTCCCCTTATAATCGGGGTGGTCAAAGCGGGCCAATCCATCAGAGTGTATCACATTGGCAAGACCATCACCATGTAGGTAGCATCCAACCTTACCTACTTTTACAAGCCGGTAATCTTTTTCAATGCCATAAATGTATTGAATTGCCCATGAAAAATGATCATCTTGCCATCTCCGTATCATCTTGGCTACATTCGGGTGGTACTTTTTATTGTCTTTGGAATCTATTAATCGTTGAATTATATGCATCATTTCGGTAACGAAGTGACCGCTTCCCGCCGCATAATCCATTACATAAGGAAGAATCGTATCGTTGTCCAATTTTGATGACGACAGCTTTTGCTCCACCAGGGTATCAATTGGCAAACTTTTTATAATGAACTGGGCTACAGGAACAGGCGTAAAAAATTGACCGGACTCCTGTTTTAAACCCGTAGTCAACAGCAATTCAAAAAAATCGGAAAGATACTGGTGCTTTCTGGTATAGCGAAGCCTATACCCCTGAAGAAGTTCTACAATTTCTTTTATTACAACGGCATTGTCGTCAAATGACTGCGCGTCATATACGTCTTTGACTGCAAATTCGTTGTTTTTTTCGAGACGAATTTTTCTAAACTCTTCTAAAATAGGCTCCCGTTCTTCTTCTGTTAAAAAACTATATTTATTATTAAATTCGGTTTCTGAAAAATCGGTCACCACCTTTTCCAGAAACTCGTACATACCTTTTTTGTACAAGTCTGTCAAACGAAGCTGAAAACTTCTGTGATCATCTTTAGGATAATGGATTCCTTCATATACAAAAGGGCTATTGAACCATTGAAAACCCAGTTCGTTATCCGTCCCCTCATTTACTTTTTCATCATATATTTTACACAGGAATAGTGTAAAAATACGATTAAAGGCATTGCCTTTATCTGAAACAACATTATGCCGAAGGATCTCAAGGAAACGATTAAAAATAAATCCACTGTCTTCCAGCTTGATTTCTTCAAGTTCGTTAATGGTTAGCGCCTTGCTTTCAAAGCAATAAGGTTTTACCCATATATCAAAAATGCCATTGTCTTTGGTTAATTTGTTCCACTTAGCGTAAAAATCTGTAACACTCCCCGTTTTCCTATAATCATCTTCTATTTTAATGATTTTGTTTTCATAGATTACTTTATTATTTTCCAGCTTAGAAGCATAGAGCATTAACAATTCCGCATTTTTGTCCTGCTGAAAATATGAAAAAATCTGCCCTCCGTCCTTTTTAATGTTTTTGTATTCTTTTTCAAATTCTTTCCCGTATGTCTTACATTCGATCATTAAGTAAGCGTTCCCATCCTGGGTTACCAGAATATCCAATCGTCCTTTTTCAACATGCCCTAATTTCCACGTTTTTTCTAAAATAATATTTTTAGGTTTATATCCCTTTTCCAATAACCGGTTGACACATTCTAATACTACAAAGTTTTCAGGTTGAGAAAGATTTTGAGTGGTCTTATTATCAGATTTTATCTCTTTTCCATAATTAATAGTTCTTTCATTGAAATCAATTTCGATAACGTATCCGTTTGCATATTTCTTGCTATATACGCCTGATTTCTTTTCTTTCGGTGAGAATCCAAGTTGTTTTATTAAATCTTTTTCATACATTTTTGACATCCAGTATTATACCAATGCTATCCTTCTGATGTCTTCACATCCTTTAATTTTATTTGACATATCACCATATTGATGAATAGGTCAAGTGTTTTTAAAAATTTTTCGGAATTTTTTAAGAGGTAGCAACCAATTTCGCCTAACGTTCCGGGTGTATGCAACGGTTTGACGGCCCGGATAAGGAAATGAGGAGCATTTCCAGGGCCGGCAAACTGTGCCGGAGCAGGGAAGCCGCTTGCGCGGCAATCAGAAAGTGGGAATGAAGCACAGCGAAATGACCTAGCAGTTTGTTGCGCTTCGCGCGTAAAACCTCCAAAAATCGCCGATCAGGCGATTTTTTACTCTGCAAACTGCCAAAGCAGCCCGTTAATCGTGGTTTTTGCGGTACGAAGTGGCGCAAAAACCTACAAGTGCAACAGGCTGCTAGCCATTGCAGAGGCCATCAGGCCCCGAAGCTCATACAGTCCTGTTATGTGCAGTGGGGGCGTACTCCATTATTTTTTATATCTCATTTTGTTATACCTAAAACAATTGGAGTTGAACGATAACCGATTCCCATACGGTCTATGCCCATGTCAATTAATTTGAAAAAAGTGACTTGATCACGAATTCCTGCTGCCCCCTTAATTTTACAACGTCCGTGGGCGGATTCCATTATCCAGCCTATAATTTCAGGCGTTGCACCATTATTTACTCCTCCAGTATAAAATCCGGTTGAAGTTTTTACAAAATCCATACCGGCATTACAGGCTACATCTGTAGCTTTTTGAATTTCCCCTTTCGTAAGAGCGTCTGTCTCAAAAATGACTTTAACCAGTGAGCCATAAGCGTGTACGGTTTCTGCAACAGCCCTCAATTCTGTCTCAACATCATTCCATTTGCCACTCCGCATCCAGCCATAATTAGAGACAATATCCAAATCTTCAACGCATCCTTCTTTACAGATAATTTCGGCCTGTTTGATTTTTGATTCTGTAGAAGAAAGTCCAAATGGAAAATCACATACGACACAAATGCCAGTTTTGGTTCCATTGCATAATTCTTTTGCAATAGGAAGGGATGCCGGATTTATGCATACTGTTTTACAACCAAAACCAATACCCTCCTGAATATATTTTTTTATTTCATCATTGGTAAA
>JAIROC010000510.1 GCA_031257735.1 Bacteroidales bacterium
AATTGAATTTGAATACTACTACCGTATTTATCTCTGCTCATACCAACATGGGAATTATACGCCTCAAAGATGAACTGTGGAAACTGCTACAATGAGTTATGGGTTATGAGTTAGGCTGATGCACGAAAATGCCTAATCAACGCCGTCATTGCAGGTCAAGCCCGCAATGACGGCGTTGATTGGACAGCGTTGATGATTACTTTTTTATACTTTATAGACAGACGCTAATTAGTATCTGTCCGAACAGGGAAAACTTGTGATTACTTTACCAATAAATCTTAATGCGTAAATTGCGTTTATTTTTTGTGTACTTTTGCAGACAAAATTTAACTGTAGATAATGACACAAAATAAGGATTGCGCAGCTATTAACCGTTTATTATCCATTATGGATGAGTTACGGCAAAAATGTCCATGGGATAAAAAACAGACAATAGAAAGTCTTCGTTACTTGACTATTGAAGAAACTTACGAGTTATCGGATGCCATACTCGAACAAAATCCGACGGAAATAAAAAAAGAACTTGGAGATATTTTATTGCATATTGTTTTTTATTCGCAGATAGCGAAGGAAAAAGGTGATTTTGATTTTGCAGACGTTACAAATGCTATCTGTGAAAAATTAATACTGCGTCATCCCCATGTTTTCGGAGAAGTAAAAGTAAATGATGCCGAAGATGTGAAAATAAATTGGGAAAAAATAAAACTCTCTGAAGGAAGAAAATCCGTTTTGGGAGGAGTTCCAAAATCATTACCAGCTATGGTTAAGGCTTTTCGAATACAGGAAAAAGTACATGGCGTAAATTTTGACTGGGAAAATTCTGCCCAAGTCTTGGCAAAAGTAAAGGAAGAAATCAATGAGTTTGAAGATGAAGTCAAACAAAATAATCCCGCAAAAATGGAAGCCGAATTTGGAGACATTCTTTTTTCGCTCATAAATTATGCCCGTTTTCTTGACATAAATCCCGAAGACGCTCTGGAAAAAACCAATCGTAAGTTTATCGAACGATTTCAAAGAATGGAAAGTCTTATTGAAGAAAATAAACAGTCTTTATCTCAAATGTCATTGCAAGAGATGGATACCTATTGGGAAAAAGCCAAAGAAGCATTGAAAAAATAATCTGGAAAACATATAAAAAAAAATTGTACATTTGCAACTTGAAAATCAAAAGAACAAAATGGCTGAAAAGGTCGATAAAATAACAAAACACAGATTAACATCTTCTAAAATTTCTACGGTAATTAGTATTTCTTTAGTACTATATATCATAGGTTTATTGGGTATTGTGCTGATTAATGCCAATCAAATATCCGAAAAGGTAAGGGAGAATATTGGATTTGAAATTATGCTCACTTCTGATATTAGTGAAGGTGAATTATCTGTTTTGCAGAAAAATTTAGGAATGCTTCCTTATGTTAAATCCATGCGATATATTTCAAAAGAAGAAGCTACAACAGAAACTATAGACCTGCTCGGTCATGATTTTAGAGAAGTTGTAGGGAATATTATCCCGCCTTCCATACAGTTAAAAATAAATTCATCACATACATCTTTAGATAGTTTGCAACAAATAGAAAAAGCCCTCTATCTCATGCCGCATATTACAGATGTAAACTATCAAAAAAATTATGTAAGCAATATTAATGAGAATTTGTACAAAATAAGTATGGCATTGCTTGTCATTAGCGCTATATTATTAATTATAGCTGTAGCTTTGATTAGCAATACTATTCGGTTATCAATATATTCCAAACGATTTATTATTAGAAGCATGTTATTAGTAGGCGCAAAAAGGAAAACGATTTACGCCCCCTTTATCTCTACAGGTATTATACAGGGAATATGGGGCGCTATCATTGCCATTTTGTTGCTTATTGCCACGCTTTATTTGGCGTATACGAGTATTGTGTTTGCTCAAATTATAGATTTTACCCAACCTTTGTGGTATATCTATTTATTTGTGTTCATTCTCTTTACAGGTATTTTCATCACGTGGATTTCCACCTTTTTTTCAGTTCGTAAGTATATTAAAATAAAATTAGATAAATTATATTTTTAGTAAAATGGCAAAAACTACAGCAAAGAAGAAAAAAACTATTGCAACCAAACATCAGGTTATATGGGCTCCGGGAATGCCTTTTGGTAAATTAAATTACATTCTCCTTTTATTGGGGATTATTGTATTGGCGATTGGATACATCCTGCTTTCGGGGGGCGGAAGTGAAGACCCTGCGATTTACAGCGATGCTATTTTTGGCACCAGACGTCTAACCGTAGCGCCGATTACATTGTTAGTAGGAATAATTATCGGATTGATTTCTATTCTGATTAAAGTGAAACCGTCAGAAACGGATAAACCCTAATTCAATCCTAATTAATGACTATTCTTGAAGCTATTATCCTTGGAATTATTCAAGGATTGACGGAGTTTTTGCCGGTCAGCAGTAGTGGACATATTGTTATTGGAAGTGAACTCTTAGGTTTGTCGGGTGAAGAAAATTTAAGTTTTGCAATTATTGTTCATGCGGCGACAGTGATGAGTACGATTGTTATACTTTGGAGTGAAATATGGAAATTGTTGCAAGGTATTTTTAAGTTCCAATGGAATAAGGAAACCCAATATATAGCTAAAATAGCTCTTTCCATGATACCTGTACTTATTATTGGACTTTTTTTTAAAGACTATGTAGAACGTCTTTTTGGAAATGGGTTACTTATTGTCGGATGTTGTTTATTACTGACGGCAGTTTTATTGACTTTTGCGACTGTGGTAAAACCCCAACAGAGACAAAGTATCACTTGGTGGGATGCTTTTATCATTGGTATTGCACAAGCCATTGCCGTATTACCGGGGTTATCTCGGTCGGGGGCTACGATTGCGACAGGTATTTTATTGGGAAATAATAAAGAGAGTGTCGCAAAATTTTCTTTTTTGATGGTTTTAATTCCCATTTTGGGTAAAGCGATATTAAGTATTAAAGACTTTTCAACAACAGGCGCTGAAATGATACTTTCGCCCTCCGTCTTATTAGCGGGATTTATAGCTGCTTTTGTTACGGGATGTATTGCCTGTAAATGGATGATTTCTATTGTCAAAAAAGGAAAGTTGATTTATTTTGCTATTTATTGCGCATTGGTAGGGATAATTTCTATTCTCTATGCTATT
>JAIROC010000226.1 GCA_031257735.1 Bacteroidales bacterium
ATTTTCTGAAAAGAATTTTCTTGTATTTTCACCATATCCAGCCCGCATCCATTTATTGGAAGTGATAAAGCAAAGATGACCGCCCTGTTTTAATAGTTGGTATCCGCGTTCGTAAAATAACGAATATAAATCCCCCATGCTATGAAATGTTTGATATGGGCTTGGGATAGTTTTTCTTCTTTCTTTTTTGGGACCATAAAGTTTTGATAATTCGCCTCCATTTTTTTGCAATTGTACATACGGCGGATTTCCAATCACAATATCAAAGCCTTGCGTCAATCCGAACATCCATTCGGGGTCGAAAAAAGGCCAAGTTGAATTTTGGTCGTAGGGGTTCCATTTGGCGAGTTGTTTTGCATCTTCCGGAGCAAACATATTATTATTTTCCAGTAGATTAGCCAAGTTTTCGCGTAATTGCTTATCTTTTGTCCGACATTCTTTTTTCTTTTGGGCAGTATCGGCAGAAAAATGCTCGTGGCGCACTTCCAATAATGATTTTTTTGTTACTTCAATTTGCGGGTCTTCAAACAGATTACCTTGTGCCGTCTTTTTGGCAATACCAATCAGCGTGTCGGCAGCCACAAATTTAGTTTCGAGATTAGGTAATAGTTTTATACCGTAATTGCTGTCAGCATCAGAGGTTGACGTTTGTTCACACATTAACGAAATAAAAAATCGCAATTTACTGATTTGTATTGCAATAGTTTGAATGTCAATTCCGTATATACAGTTTTCAATCAAATGTAATTTTAGTTCGTAAATGGATTTTCGGCGGTCTTCGGGCAAAATTTTCTCAAAGATATTGATAAATTGGTTCAAAATCCCCATTGGAAAAGCGCCGCTACCACAGGCGGGGTCGAGAATTTTGATTTTCAACAAGGCATTGTAGATTTTTTGTTTGGTTTCGTCGGACAAAGAGGGATATTTATCTATTTCTACATCGGTGATATCGTTAACGGCTTGTTGCAGATACGCCCGGATTGATTCGTCCACCATATAATTGACAATTTCGCGAGGAGTATAAAACGAGCCACTCTGTTTGCGTGCAGATTCTTTGGTTTCAGGGTTATAGTATCCAAGCAGGTTTTCAAATACTTTACCCAGCAATTCAGGGTCAAGCGCTACGTCCACATCATTGGGCGTGTTTTCTTCAATAGTGAAATTATATCGTTTCAAAATTGACAGCAATCCTTTGTCTTTATCGAAGAACAGACAGTTAGGAATAAAAGCACGTTTTTGCCGTCCTTTGGCGCGACTAAATCCGTCGTAATAGAAAATTTTACCATTCTTATCTTGTTCTTTATCTAAACATTCAAACAGTCCGCCATTCAAAAATGGCGCTTGTTTGAACAATTCAATAATTTCTTCTTGTGATTTTTTAAAATAATTTCCTTCATTTGCATTGCGAAACAGAGTTTTAATTCCATAATGCTCATCTTTCCCCTGAAAATTTTTATCCGTGGCGAATTTTCGCTCATTGACAGGTCTGTTAAGTGTAGCAAAAAACAAATTCTGTAAAATGGCATTGTAATAATTCCCTTCGGTATTGCTCATTGGGTTGAAATCTTTCAATATATCCTGTAAATTTATAACATCGAAAATTTCGTTGGAAATCAATTTCTTTTGCTTGATAAACCAAACAAATATTAGACGGGTAATCAAGCGTATCAAATGTTCCTGAATGATGCGGTCATCCGCTTCGGTACTTGTATCGTTAGGATAAGTGACACCCATTTCGTCCGATAGCGCCCATTGATACCAGTCGAAAAGTTCTTTATAAAACTCTTTGGTAAGAGTTTCCACTGAGAATGCATCTTTTACATCTTCCAATGTGATATTTCCTGCCTTTTCGGCAATTTTTTTCAACCTTTCTACTACTGTTCTCGTACTTTCGTTTTCGCCCAAAACGTATGTAAATCGTTTGGGATTAGTATTTTGTATAGTAAAATTTCCATTCTCGTCAATAACGGTTTCACTGCTAATAAATGAAAGTCGATATTCTTGTTGTGTGGTATCTTCACTATGATAGAATGCCAATAATCCATGATAGCGGTCATGGTCTATCAACTGAAATCCAATTTCACGTAAAGCAACTCTGTTGCGGGCAATTTGAACGTCTTTGTCCGTAACAATATCCAATACGGCAAGATTTTTCCCATCCACAAGTGAAATAGAAGCAAAACGTTCTATGGATTTAGCTTTGCCTTTTTGCAGGGTAATTTGTTCAGGCTGTGTTTCAAAAACAATTTGTTGAGCAAAAATATTCTGCAACCATTGTTGCCAATTGTTTCGGCTATAAGCCTGCTTTAAATCCGATTGTAATATTTCGTTTAACATAACTATCTACTTATCAAAACTTTCACTGATTATTATTTCAGGTTTAAATTCTTTTACGACATACGGTAAAACAAATTCTTGAGGATTGTCATCTTCTGTCGCTTGCAAAGGATACTTACGAATAATTTCGAGTAATTCTTCCAGCAATTTTGCCGGTTTCAGCGGAATTGATTTTACTTTTTTTGCAAATTCGTTGATGTCGCGTTGCAGCTGTTGGAATTTTCCTTGCCGAACGGCCATTTTTGCATTTGTAAGCAATTCTTTTTCTTCGGCGTCGGCAAGTTGCATCCCAATGATTGCATCAAGATAGCTCAGCGCTTTTTTTTCATTGGGGCCATGCGCTGTATTAAATTGACGATCACGATATTTTTCTTTTTCCGCCTGTTGAATAAAAAATTTCATCGCTTCGGTTACCTGTGCGTGATGATTGCCGTGCAGAGGAATTGCCTTTTCGGTCAATCGTGCACGATACTCTTTTTCCGCCTGCAAAAAAGTCAATTCTTCCAATTCGCCGTTTTCTTTGACGAGTAAAAAGGCTTCTCGTTTTTCATTGCGAATAAATGTAATAGTTGCGCCTTTCAGTACGGGATTTTCTCGTCCAACGCGGGCGCGTGCAGGCAAGTTTTTGATTTGCTTGAACAAATCGGGATTTTCCTTTTTGAATTTCCGCAAGTCAAGTAATATCTGCAATTTCTCGTCCTTTTCTTCATTCACGCTACTGTCGAATAACCCAAAAGTTCCAGTAATTTCATCCGATGAATATATCTGGCTATCTTCGCCCAACGCACTGTGGAACGCCTGCAATTTCATAATGGCTTTTTTCTCTAACTCAATATCGTTATTCACTTTTGTGGTTGGAAAAAAATTAAAAATATATATTGCTTTTGCCGTAGACCCGATACGATTTACGCGCCCAATGCGCTGCATCAATCGCGTTGAATTCCAAGGTGTATCGTAATTGACAATAATATTGGCGCGATGCATATTGACGCCTTCCGCCAAAACTTCGGTACTGATACAAATATTGTAGTCGTCTTTTTGTTCATTTTTCTTAATATTCGCGTCAAAATTGGCTTTCACCAACGGGAATTTTTCTTTCCTATTTTTACTGCTCACTACTAACAGCTTATCGAAACCGACTTTTTTCAATTCTCGTTCAAGATAAGCGGTTGTTTCCTGCGATTCGGAAAAAACAACCAACTTGTCTTCCTTATTGATTGAAGTGTCAAATAGCTTTGTTTTCAGATAACGAATAAATGTATCCAGTTTCGGGTCTTCATCAATTTTATCCCATTCTTTCACAAGATTTTCCAACAATAATTTATCGTGTTTCAATCCATACAAAAAGTTGTCTTCAAAATCATCGGCAGTGCAAATATTAATAGTTGGGTCGGTTCCTACCAAATCTGTCAATAATTCAATCAATTCCTCTTTCTCTTTCTCTTCCTTATCATCGTTAATATAATCGTTCACTTTAAGATTTGGCGCAATATAAATGCAATTATTCTCAAACATGACAACCATCGCATTCGTGGCATCTGTAAAGCGGCTTATGGACTGTTTGAAAGCGAAAAAACTACTGTCTATCCGTTTGACCAATAAAGTTTTCATAATATGCGCCAACTGAGTGGAAATCATATCCGCTTTCTGATATTTTGATTTTTTCGGAGGTTTCAAGTATTTGATAGCCTGATAGCGATTGTAGGTTAATTCGTTGCACAAACAATGAATTGTCTTATCATACAAATCTTCCAAATGTTTGTCTAACTGGTAAAAAATCTTTTCCGGCTTATTAACCGAAGGAAAAACGATGCCTTGCTCAATCAAATCCTTTTTGTATTCTTCGTTTTCGTTTAAGTCGGTTCTTGTACGTCGAACCGTCAATGGCTCAATGATTTTTGTGCGTATTTCTTCGTAGAGTTTTTTGACGGCCTCCGCCATTTTCTTTATATCCGGTTCGTGTTTCAGTTTTTTGTACTCATCAATTTTCTTTCGGAAAAAGTTCTGCAAATTACTAATCTCGAGCGTTGAGTCTTTGGCGTCCTGAAAGAGATAAATTTGATTGGCGATGTCTTCAGGACGGTTATTTAATGGCGTTGCAGAAACAAGTATGACTCGTTTTTGCTGATAGGCGTTATCTGCTATTTTTTTCTTTGTCGGCGTTTTGCAAATCTTTTGCAGTTCGGTGTACATTCCCGCCGTATCATTGCGGAATTTGTGTGCTTCGTCCACGATAACCAAATCGTAATCTTGAGGCTTTGTTTCTTTGTGCAAACTGCCCGAAGTGATGATTTCATAATCGTGCAACCCGAATTGTGAAAGCGTGTCGTCCCAATTTTCTTTCAGTGCAGGCGGACAAATGACAAGTGTTTTTGACAAATATGATGGGAAATCATTGGAATAGAAAAACTTTTTGGCAATTAGTGCGGCCACTACCGTTTTGCCCAATCCTACTACATCGGACAGGAAGACGCCATGGTGTTTCATCATTTTTGCATAGCCGTCGGACATGGCGTCCACCTGATAGGACAGTTTTTTGAACCCCGAAGGCAAATCCTGTATCGAATGGGGGTCGAAATCAATACTGCGTCCAAAATATTCAATCAAAAACTTATAATAAACCTGATATGGCGTAAGTTCATCATTTAGATAGGTTTCCCGTTTTAGTCTTTCGCCAAATTCCCTCCCGATTTCAATACTTTCATCCCATAATTTATTGAAAGTTTCGGTAGCAAAATTAATATCCGTATTTTCCCTGAGTTCAACATTAAACTCAAAATTTCGCTCCAACCCGTTATCTGTTAAATTACTTGAACCCGTAATTACCGAACCGTAACCATGTTCGTGTTTTTCTTTCTCTCTGAAAATATAGATTTTTGCGTGAAGATTTTGTTTCGGATGTATTTTAATGCTTACTTTTTTTGTAACCAAATCTTCAATTAACTGCAACATCCCAGTTTCAACCGTTTTATCGTATTCCGCTTCTTGAATATTTTTTTTCAAATCATCCAAAAATGTATCAACGCTTTTTGCAGGGTTTTCTATAAACAATAATCCTCGCTTGTTGGCTTCGTAGACAAGACTATCAATATTGATCCCCACAAGAATACGAATTTCTTCCGCCTTATCCACAAATGGACGGATACGAAAATAACCCGATGCACGAAAATAGCCTACCAGAGCATCAAAAAAGTGAATGTTTTTATATTCGAAAATACCTTTTATCTTGTTCAACAAGGTATTCTCATCTTCATTTGTGAAAAATTTCGATGACATTATTTATCTTTCCTTTTTTTACAACTGCAAAATTAGCAAAATTTCTTTAACATTACAAACTTTTTTCATTTTTATTTGTATGTGTCTTCAGAGAATTTATAATCAATATTTTAGCAGCGTATCAAATTCGCTGAGAAATATCATCTTCTATTCTATTAGCCATCTATTAATTAAGTCTTTATATTTATCAAGATTTGATTTTTTATTAATTTTTTTGAAGTTAAACTCTTCAATATAATTATTCTCTTCAACACCTTTCATCATTGATAATCTGCGGTAAAATTCTGTTACGAATGCTTTGTCTGTGAATATTCCTGGAATGCCACTAATCATCTCAAAATTCTCAATAGGTTCATAGAATACAAAACCATCGAAAATGAAATCGAAATTAACACTTTCATAATTGTTCCCTTCGAAAATATACATGTCAAATTTCGTTTCTCCAAAAGGCGTGTTTTTCATGTCAAATCCAACATTCTTATTCCCAACAAATTCAAAAGCAGCATCCCATTTTCCATTTGCTACCAATTCGCCAGAACTCGAAAGCCCATTGATTAAAATACCCTTTGTTAAATTTGGAAATGTTTTGTAGATATATTCTGCAGTGCTATATATTAATGGTCTTGTTGGGTGTGGCTGGTATTTTGGAATACGCGTATATCCATGATAAGTGTTCATTATTATGAGCGCTTTTTTCTTATTCGAATTAATATGTTTTTCCTGATCATATTTTTCAATAAAATGTTTCGCCATAATGACATCTCTGTCTATAATATAAGATTCCATCATGTTCATAAACATGTTATATTGTTCAGGACATTCCATTGAATCCCAAGAAAAGGTTACATCCAATGGGTGTAGCATAATCTTCTCGTTCGGCTGACGTTGTTGATTTGTCCAATAGATATTTTCGAGTAGATAGTAGTAATTATAGTTTACCCATAAAGGAGAGTAATCAAGATCCTTATAAATATCAAGTATTTGTTCTTTAACTTCAATAGCAGATAAGCCTTCTTTTCGTAGAAAATTATTTATTTTTTCTCCTGCATTAAAAACACCGACTTCTGTATAAATATGCCCTGTAAAACGTTTATCTTGAATTACTTCAACAATCATTTCATATTGTTTAAATTCAGGGTGAAGTCTCTCCGTTAGAATAATGATATCTTTTTCTTCAAAAGATTTCAAAATGTATTCTTTAGGAGATAAGAATGTTGTATCTTTCAAGAAATCAACATAAAATTTGATACTGCCATTTGGCAATGATTGGGAGAATATACAAGAGTGAACGAATAAAAATCCTATTAACGAAAATAATATATATATCTTTTTTAACATAATCATTTAATTTGTTGTTTTGTTCTAATAATTTTCATTCAGATATTTACGAATAGTTTTATCAATATTTTTGCGTTTTACGCCTAAAAATTTTTCGATAAGCGGATAACAATCTTCACTCATCCTTTGAGGAAACTCTATCAGTACATTTTTTATTGCTTCTACGCCGCCTCTTTTGAATACCATTTCACAAAATATGGCTCGCATTGCATAATTATCTATCCTGTATCGAACTTTTGTTGCGGTCTGGCAATCTTTCACATTGGGGGCTGTTGTAAAATGATTGTTTGAATCTAATCGATATTCTTTGCCGATTAAATGAACGCCACAATCTACTTCGGGATGTGCATTCAATAATTCTTTGAATAATGTGAAAGGATGCGGAGTATAAGGGTATGGTCCGTCGTCTCCAAAATAGGTACATATTCCTTCATCTATTTCTTTACCTTCATATTTTCCATTCAAAATTCTGTATAGGTCGGCTAAAATAACATGTAAAACTTCATGAGAACTTACTTCTCCATGTATGCCATAGTATCCACTTCTTTCGCTAATATTAGCAGCTCCGCCAGTCCAATGATATTTGTATTGAGGACGTGAATAAGGGAAATACCAATACATTCGACCAAGCGCATTATACATGTCCATAACAGCGCCACTATATAAAAAATAATTTATCTTTTCCACAGTGTCCAAACCCATATTTTTTGCGAAAGCATCAGCTCGTGCAAAGGTTATCTCTGCCGCTAATGTATCAAACGAATAATCAGAAGGGTAGTAATATGTGAGCCACCCTGTCGTATATGAATTATAAGCAGGCGTATGAAATGTAAGATACTGATATAATTTATATTCATTTCCTCGTTTAACAATAGGAACTTTAATAATTTCACTTAAATAAATGCGGTTATCAGGGCTTGCATCAAACGCATCCTTTTCAAGTTCTATTAAAAGCGTTCCGTAATAGGCAATCAATAATTCATACAAAGTATCATTCATCCAAAGAATTCCAATTATTTCTTCTTTCGCGCAGTATAAACCATTCCAGAAGCCAAGTCCATAATAGATGTTATCATACTTTTCTATCTCACTTTTTGCCCAATACTTCTTTTTGATATTTTCGGAAAGGCTAATACATTGCATTCGTGCATTAGTGTCTCTCCAATCAAACTCATCCAAATCAAAGTCGTATGAATACAAATCGGTTTCATAATCTTTCCAAAATTCTATAATATTTTTAACATCAATACTACTTGTATCAACATGCGGATGCACTCCTATATTCCTTTGAGCGCTCAATAGTAGCGGAATGCATACGAACACTAAAATAAAACTCTTTTTTCTATTATTCATCATTTTAATCTTGTTACTTATTATATGTTTTACAATTGTACATAGGTCTCTTTCATTTCATTCGTGAACAAATCAAATCTTTATTGATATTATTTCCTTATTTATTTTTACAAAATTACATGAAAATTTTAGATTTCCAAGAAACATAAATAAAAACCTTGTCCGAACAGGGTATTCTCGTAACAATCAACGCCATCCAAATAACGCCGTCATTGCGGGATCAAGCCCGCAATGACGGCGTTATGCCGACTTTATAGACAGACTATAATTAATATTCTGTCATCTATAATTAATGTTCCGTCGTCTATAAATACTTTTCCGTCGTCTATAATTAATGTTCCGTCGTCTATAATTAATGTTCCGTCGTCTATAATTAATATTCCGTCGTCTATAAATACTTTTCCGTCGTCTATAATTCATTTTCCGCTATTATTTGGACATTTTCCGACAGCATTTAGACATCGTTCGTCGCTATTTTGACATCTTCCGCTGCCATTTTGACATCTTTCGACGGCATTTGGACACTTTCCGACGGCATTTGGATACTTTCCGACGGCATTTGGATACTTTCCGACGGCATTTGGACACTTTCCATCGGCATTTGGATACTTTCCGTCGGCATTTGGACACTTTCCGTCGGCATCTGGACATTTTCCTCTGCCATTTTGACAGGTTTGACCGTCAATATGAAAACACTATGGATTTTTTTACCACAGAGAATATAGCTTTTTTATTATTTTTACTTTATTTCCTTTGTGGGTTCAGTTAATAATGTTTGGTATATTTTTATTTGCCCGTTTCTTGCGCCTTTTTATTTTCTATCATTTTCTTTAGTTCATGAACAGCTATATCAATCTCTTTATCAATATTATTCATGTATTCTTCAAATGTATAATGAACCCCCAATGTCAGGTTCTATACCTTTGTCTAATGGTTTTAATGAATAAGGAAATAACACCCTGCGTGTACAAACCTTTGCAAATCCATTAGAATCCGGACATTCTCTAATGTCTGTCCGAAAACTATCATACAGGTTGAAAACGTTTCGTATATTCGTCATTAAGAGAGTTATGAATTATGAATTATGGGTTATATTAGTTTGACAGAGATAACTCATAACTCATAACCCATAACTAACAAATGAATTTATGAGTTTTCGGACAGACACTATATATCTGAGAGTTGAATTCGGATACTAAAGCCTGCATTAATCGTTAGATTTTTATATTGATTAGCTAGGGCGGGAGTAGTTAAAGTGTGGTCATAAAACAACTTAAAGAAAATATTCTTTGTAACCTGATATTCTCCATTGACAGCGATAGAAAGTATTTTTTGTCCGGCGGAGGCAAGGTTGATGTCTTCTTCTATTTTACGCAATATTGTTTTGTTATCTCGAATAGAGAAGTCGGCGCGTAATGTTAATCCTCCTTCTGTCTGGCGTCGCACACCGGCAAAGTTAAACATGATCTTCAAATCCTTAAACCGATACCCAGCGCCGAAAATAATTTCATTATTGGCAACTTCCGTTACTTGAAAATTAGCCAAACTCAAGGTTACGGTTCTTGTCTTTCTCCATTCTGCTTTAAACTGTAGACTGTTTTTCAATGTTACATCTACCCCAATAAGCGGATTCATTGCCTCAGTAATCGCAATCTGACCCACTTCGATATAGGGAATAAAGTTGTTTAAAGCATCCCTGATTACCTGCAAATCTCTATATTCGGGATTATAAGCCATATTTGTAGCAAATCCCCCTATCTGATAGAGACAAGTATATACATGTTGCAATGTTATAGACTGAAATACCTTATTCACTCCCGGTATTTTTGTAATGCCATTGTATGAAATTCGCCAGTTAGGGAGTGGTATTTTCAACAGGGGAGAACTTACCGAAACATTCGAAGGCGATTTTCCTGAATATGCCGCCCAAAAAGCATACAACAAAACCTCTTGATCTAAATGACCGTATCCATCTGGAAAAGCATCCGTTCCCCTGTCATAGTTATACTGTACATTTGATCGATTATCAGCTAAACGATTGGCTATTTCTACCCTGTATGCTTTGAAATTTTCAAAGTTCTGATTCAGATAAGACCCTTTTGCTGACTGTATAAAAAGCGTAGGCGTGCATATTGCGGTAATAGAGAAATTACCTGTTCGTTGTTGAGAATAATCTCTATAAATGCCATTTGTATCAGGGATATAATATGATTGATCGGTATAAGAGTAGGTTCTGTTTGCCGTCAAGTCAATTTTTAAATCTTTAATCGGTTCTATGGTTACTCTCATTTGGATTTGCGTATTATATCGCTGCAGGTAAGGAGTATTCAATAAATCGCTACTTGTTAGCCATCCGTTTTGAGAAGCCATATAGCGTAAATTATCATTTTGCGCTCCAAACACAAACAGGAATCCGGGCGAACCATTATGCAGAATATTCATCCCCAAAATATCTGGTTCTAACATATATCCGGTCATGGATGTTCCCCTGCCTTCCTTGTAATCAAAAGAAACATTTTTGACCATCATCAATAATCGTATGAAATTATCCAAGACTTCTTTCCCTATATTTTTACGCGCATCTTCCTTTTCTTTTTCTACCTGCCGTATGGAATCCTGTTGAGCTTTGGTCAAATTCAACTTAGACAAATCTGCTTGAGCAGGTTCATTCTTTTTTAGAATAGGCTTATCTTTTAAACTGCTTCCAAAAGTTCCCTGATTGACCTTACGCAAATATTTTGACTTATTATAAAGAGTTACAAAGTTAGCGGTTGCATTAAACTGTTTTGTATTTGAGTTCTCTATACTGTTTCCCAAATAAGCAATGGCTTCGGCAGATGCCATCCAAGAATAGGTAGCTCCATAACGAACATTACTCGTAATGAAACTAAAGACAGGTATCTTATTAATTGGGATTTGATAACTTGCATTAAAATCATGCTTGAAATCATTCATCTTTCCGAAGTTGGCAAAACTTTGTCGAATAGCTATTTTTTTCTCCTTTGTATCAATTTTACCCGGCGGTTCCATGATAAAGGCATTAGCAGAGGCTTTGTAATCAAACTTTAAACTTTGGGTTAAGTCCCATGCCAATACATAATCTCTTGACCATTCGTAGGCTTTAACATACATCGGTTCTGTGATAATTAAGCCTTTGCTTTTATTTCTCAATTTACTTTCGCTGAACATCCGATAAAGGTTTGTTCGGAAAGAAAGATCTCTCGGATATAAAAAGAAATTAAAATCATATATCAATTGCAACCATTTTTGTTTTTTCATTTTATCCAGCTTGCTGAATGGCTGTATTTTTTTAGGTTGCGTAGTAAAAGTATATCCCATTCCTCCTGTATGTGTGAACATATTTTCATATTCAAAGTCGATATTATAGGATTTTTCTTCTGTATAGGCATACGAGAAGTCAAAGTTCTCAATATCCCAGACATGGTTTTTGTTATTTTTGCCTGTTCCTTTTTCTTTGCGTGCGTTTACAATATTAAAATTCTGTCGTTGTATTACATCCAAAGCCTGTCGTTTGATAGAGTCTTTTTCTGCTTTGGAGTTATATGTTTTTAAATCCTCACGGAGTTTTACATCAGGGTTAAGAGGGTTATATTCAGGAGACGCAACATTACGAGAGTAATCATAATGGACAGGTAAATTAATCATCCATTTGGAAGGGAGTAATTTTCCCATTTGCAAGTTGGTAGAAAGGTCTAATGTGGTTAATGTTTCCTGTTGTCGGTCGTATGTTCCTGATTCCAATACGCCAAATCCAGCGGTACTGACACTTGCCGAAAGAGCGACATCGCCTAAATCTGCCAAATCCACCTTTACATTTCCCAAGGCAGCCCAGCCTCCTTTTTCTTCAAATTCACCCAAACGTAATTCATTGACCCATATTTCCACCGATTTGGGAAGCATATCATCATTATCAGTTATTATGCTTCTCTTTCTGGGGTTGCGCACGCCCATCATAATAATTTTAATATCTCCCAAGTTTGGCGAACCTACAACAGATATTTTTTTCCCATTCACACTATCCGTATAGATATCGCTCAATGAATAATTTTCTCCATTTCGATTGGCTTTATTACGATTTTGCTTTAAATCAACCAAGTCTTGCAATGAAATTTCAACGTAATTTGATTCCATCCATATTCTTTCATCAAGAGTTTCGCCCCAATCGGTGAAATCAAATGGCATTTCATATTCATAATAATTTTCCTTAAAGTCAGAACCTAAGCGAATAAAAAAGACAACATCTTCTTTTTTTATGTCATCATTTTCAAATGCTTTTTCGCCATGAACATATACTTTCATGGTTCCGAAGCGACGAAAATCAAAATTAGTATTCTTATATACAGCTCTTGCATCACCGTCATAGAGATTGAGAACACGCATGGTCAAACTCTGTTCGTTCAAATCCCTTACGCTTTGCTGCAAATAAGAAACTTCTCGCTCAACTTCTTTCGGCATGACGTATGGGATAGGGTATCTTTGTGAATTTTCCTCCAAATTAAGCGTTGCAACATTAAAAGAAGTTTCATTTCCCCCTGTTCCCGGAATATAAGCGCCATCGTCGCGTAAATCGCCTGTATATCTTCTCCAATTGCCACGAACCAATGACAACTCCGCAAAACGCAAAATAACAGCCTCTGAAAATCCTTTCAAATACATACGCATAAATCGAATAGAACTAAATCCACTAATTTGCCCTATGATTTCGTTCGGACTTTTTACAGGAACTTTAAACTGATACCATTTCACATTAGCCACATTGCCATTAGCCAACTTAACCGTTCCTTCCTGAATATCGGTAATATAGTTTTCTCCAATATTCATTTTGCCCGGTTTCAATTCCATTTTATATTGATAATAACGTTCATCTTCGCTCATGGTATTATCCGAATTAATATCTTCCATATCGGGCAATGAGGTAGCTTGAGTTAAGTAATTTTCTCTTCTTGCTTCATCGGGTCTGTCATCCAAAGTGGGAGAATTTCCATCGGGATTATTGAACATTTTATAACGGTTTATAATGTTCACTCCATCCGTATTATAATCTGCTCCCCTGAAATAATGATAATTATCAGAAGCAGGATCTTCATACGCTTTTGAATAGGCATCCTGATTTAAAATACCCTGCAATGTATTCAGATAGGAAGCATAATGAACACGTTCCAACGAATCATATAACCCATCCAATCCAACATCTATATATTTCCGACTTTTTAATTCACTGTCAAATGCCATTACGATAGATTGGTTTACAGGAACTCTTCCCCATATCGTATAATCGACGCCTACATCGCTCCCGTCGGAGGAAAGACCATGCTCAAAACTTTTACGTCCATCTCGAAGAATATCTTCCGATATATCTCCCAAGTTAATGTAGAAGTCTCCACCTGTATGATTTGCATTTTCAAGAAAAGGGTCTAACATCCAAAATTGGATATATTCTACATTCGTATTTTCGAAATCGGCATTATCCAACTTACGCATAATTCCTGCCCAACGAGAACTCGGATTTTTTAATGTTCCGTCGGCATTCACTCCCGATGAAATACCATTCACACCCAAAGCATCAAAATTGTATGGACCTCTTTCATTGGGATAATATGCCAAATCCAACACAACCAAATAGGGGTCTTCTCCACTATTGACAAGCACCTGACGATTGGGAAATACTTCCACTACTTCTATCTTGCGGGCATACATCTCCGAACGATGATCGTTACTAATACTCCCGTGAAAATAACTGCTGGAATAAGACTCATTATGAAAAATAGGATCTATATTATACCATGCCAATTTTGCTCTGTTAAAGCCATAAGCCAATCCTGTACTGGGAGCAGCTTCGGGAAACATATCTCTTTTTGTTTGATTTTGTGGAGCGCTGGCAAGACGCCACATACTCATCAATCGCAAATCATAAGTCGTAATGGCTGCTTCGAAATCATCTATATACAATTCCGCTCTTTTTCCCCTGCCGATTAAACGGGAATGTCCGGGTATAAAATGGGCAAATTCTCCATTAAATTGAATACGGGAATCAGTCGTTGAACTATAAAAAGGTAGATAATTCAATACCTTGGTAATAAATCGCGATGACCTTTGATAGGACAAATTCATTCCCCAAATCGTATTATTGATAGGTTCGTCGCCAAAATTTACTTTCACTCGTCCATCAGGAGTGCGTTCCCGCAAATTCAAGATAGTTGCTCCCACTAAAAAGTTTTTATTAAAGGTATACTCTGCATTTAAGCCAAACATGGTTTTTTTCTGTCCAAACAGGTTTTGACTTTCTAAGGAGATGGTAAGAGGTGTTCCCGATTGCAAATAACTTTCGTTTGTAATACGCAGAGAACCCATATTGTAATCAACGGTATAATCAACATTTTCTGTTAACTGTATGCCTCCTGCAGCCACTTTTACGGAACCTTGTGCCAGATTACCCATCCCCAATTGAATAACAGAACCTAATGTTGATTTAAAACTTCCTTCCAAATAAAATTTATTTTTATCAGGATATTGTTGTGCCATTACCTTAGGCAAAGAATAAAGGGAATCAAAAGCATACTTGTTAGCGGCAACAGGATCGTTTGCTAATATTGCCCGTAAATCCTTTCCAAAAGGTTCTACTAGGGGCAAATAAATTCTTCCTGTATTCGATTGAACTGTACCTCCTGCTGTTGCTGCATTATCTACATAATCAAAGACTCCATCAGGGATTGCTGCCGATTGTAAATTCAACTTATCTGCTCCCAGCAAACGAATAAGCGCTATGCCTTGATATTCTTCTTTCACATCCGTAAAATATCCCATAGGAATACCTCCTTCTTCACCTCTGTACAAAATATTCAAACGAAACTTTTCAGAAGATAATTGATATGTATTCAAGGAATAGACATTTTTCATCATCAACTTCCACAGAGGAATTTGCGTATTGACAGACGTACTTTTCAACAGTTTTACCA
>JAIROC010000236.1 GCA_031257735.1 Bacteroidales bacterium
AATACAAATAATTAGTGTCTGTCTATAAAGTATAATTATAAATTAGGAATTAGGAATTAGGCTGACGCACGAAACCGCCTAATCAGCGCCGTCATTGCGGGCTTGACCCGCACCCGTAAAAGCAGCGGAGCTAATCCCCTGCCCTAAAACGCGTTGTCGGATGGGGATTGCGGGGCAAGCCCGCAATAACGTGCCTCGTTCGGACGAGGTTCTACCTCGTTCGCTCTATCCGAGCAGGCTATGCCTGCATTTATTTTTAATACGTTTTACTACGCAGGTAGAACCTGCGAGGATAATTCGAACGAGGTAGAACCTCGTCCGAACAGCGCTATTGGTTTGTTTTCGCTATTTCATTCTGTTCATTCTGTTCATTCCTCATGCGTTAGCCTAACTCATAACTCATAACTCATACCCCGCACACAGATTAATAGATAAAAGGAATGACTCTGCGTAATTTTTTTCTTTTTATTTCGTCAGCATATTCAGCATTGTATTTGCTATAAATTGCGTTTGCACGTGGAACGAGATTTGCGAATGTCCATATTGCGAATACGAGTCCGGGCATAGACCATGTTGCAATAGCAAAACCTGTCCATTCAATAATTTCACCGAAGTAATTGGCAGAAGTTACATAATTGAACAGTCCTCCATGGGGAAGATAATGATTACTGTCACCCGGAAGACGCAAATTACGTATTCTGCGATCGGCGTCTATGTTAATGATTAATCCTGTAAAAAACAGTATTGTTCCGATAATAAATACAGGTGATTGTACCCAAACATTGTTGTATAATTCGGTAGGGGAGAGATAAAATATCCAATACCCCTGCATAAAGGCATTCAAAAGATTGAAAGTAATTCCCATAAACATAATTCCGATTGGCATTTTGCTTTTTCCCCTCATTTTCAACGGAAATATAAAAGCACGATGAATATAATGTATTTCCATGAACAACAAGAATAAACAGGGGACAATTAATGTTCTCCTGTCGGAAAAGAACCAAAACAGAAACAATATTATGGCGACAGGAACTTCCATAAGTACCCATCCCAATTTATTATTAATAGAAAATCCCCAATGGGCAGAACGAAACATTCCATATCCCGCATTGATAAAATACAATGAAATAAACACGATAACAGCCACTAAAATCATTGCATACAAGAAAAAACTGAAATAATCCATAGATGTATTTAATTTATGATACTACAATAGTTATGTTGTAAAAAAATAATTGCAAAGGTACATGTTTTTTTACGATAATGTTTTCGCTTTATAATATAAAGTTGAGCATGAATTTTCCTGTAATATTTTTCTACTGTTTGAGTAGATATGGTCAGGCGTTATGGCGTTGTATTTATTTTCTTCTTCATTAACAGTTTCGGCAACATCCATGGTTTCGGCAAGCGCTAAATTCATGGCTTTGTCCTGCACTTGCAATTCGGAATAGTATAAGACGGTTTTTATTCTGTTTTTTACTTTTTCGAGTTCATGTTCGGAGATATAATTGTTTTTGAGGTCATTAAATTCTTCTGCAAGCGCTTCATCTGCTTGTTGAAAAGTGATATTTGGAGCAAGATCACCGTTTACAATAAACAATCCCTCATCAAAAGTACCTAACACGCAGGCATTAATGGAAGAAAATAACTGTTTATTCTTCACCAAATTTTGATGTAAACGAGAGGATTGTCCATTAGACAGAATATCGGAAACAAGGTCTATCGAATAAAAATCGGCATCAGTACGCTTTCCCATTTTGTAAGCTTTGTACAGACAATCAACAGGAACATCTCGTTCAACTTCTAATATTCTTGCTGCTGATTGGGCAGGTTCATGGGGAAGATTTCGTTGATATTGTTTTCTCATTGGAATACTGCCAAACCATTTATCTATCATTGATTTAGTTTTGTCCATATCCAAATTTCCAGCAACGGACAAAACAGCATTATTGGGGGCATAAAATGTATAAAAGAAATCCTTAACTTCTGACATGGAAGTTTCTGATATATGTTCAATGTTTTTACCGATTGTATTCCATTGATAGGGATGCACTTGATAAGCTAAGGGTTTAAGCAATAGCATCACATCTCCATACGGCTGATTGAGATAGGATTGTTTAAATTCTTCTATGACCACATTCCGTTGATTTTCGAGACTTCTTTCGGTGAAAGCCAGTTCATTCATTCGGTCAGATTCCAGCCAAAAAGCAGTCTCTAAATTTTGTACGGGAAGCGTAAGATAATAATTTGTTACGTCTACGTTAGTAAATGCATTATTTTCACCGCCTACCTGTTGCACGGGTTCGTCGTATTTAGGTATATGTTTTGAACCGCCAAACATAAGATGTTCAAATAAATGAGCTAATCCTGTTCGATTGGGATTTTCGTCTCTTGATCCTACGTTGTAGGTAATATTAACTGCCGCGATGGGGGTATTTACATCTTTATGCAAAATGACAGTCAAGCCATTATCTAATTTATATTTTTCAAAAGGGATCATTTTTTCTATTGTTTAATTAAGTTTGTCATCATGTATTTGCTGATAGTTTGTTTCCATTTTCATTAAAAAGTCACGCAATTCGTTAAGTTTTTGTATAGACATGGTTGCAAAAGAAAATATTTTTTTGTCTTGGAAAAAGTAACTGTATTTGTGTGGATAATATTGTTTCAAAAGGTCGGACAGGCAAGTTTCATCGTTTTTTTTAATAGCGCTTGTTTGGTAACTGCGTAAAAATTGAAAGATTTTCAGTCCATCTACTTTATTATGAAATGCACGTGTAAACGAGGACAATGTTTTATAATTTTTTCGCAGTGTCGACCACAAATCATCAGTAGAAAAAATTGATTTCAAAAATGAAATAAACTCATTATTGCAATCTTGAGAAAACAATGTATTGATTTGTTTGTATGTATTTTCTATTATATCGAACCCACTGTAATGAAAAATGGGATATGATTTCCAATTACCGGAACTTCCTTTATAGATGGCGGGACCTGTCCCGAAAGGGACACGAAAAGAATATCGTACAGCAGGATATACTTTAGAAGTATTGTAACGGAGAATGTTTCCATACTTACACAGTTTCTGTAAAAAGTAAAAATCTTCTCCTGACGTATACGTATCAAATCCTCCAACAGCCCTGCATGATTTCACCGTACAGGCAATAGCCGACCCCAGAGCTGTATATGCATACGGACTGCCAATTCGTAAAAGATTGAGATTATAATTGCGGGTATATATTTCGTAACGCAAAATGGCTCTGTCTTCTATTTCCGAACCAATCAAAGAGTGATAATATGGAACAGCTATAGCGACAGATGTTTTGTGTGCGTTAAGGTTATCTATAATAGATTGACAATAATTTGGTTCAAATACAGTATCAGCATCCATATTTATGAGAATATCTTTATCTGCTGCAACGGATAAAATGTAATTTGTCAGTGATTTTCTTGCACATCCTACGCCTTGTTTTTTATTCCAGCCATTTCCTTTGCTAGATTTGTCTATTAAGGTAATATCCAAATTGGGATAATTTTTCAACAAGAGAGTTGTCTGATGATTATTTTCACAGATAGACAATTTGTCTACATTTTCCCACCAACTTTCAGGTTGATTAACACAAACGTATACTTTTATATTAGTCTTACATTGTTGTTGG
>JAIROC010000358.1 GCA_031257735.1 Bacteroidales bacterium
ACTGTTTTGAGAGATAACAGTGTTGCAGATTTTAGTATATACTACGAAGATTCAACACGCTTTCCTTCGGGATGTGGCGACATAAAAAATGTGCATATTACTACATTCAAATCCGCAAAAGGATTGGAGTTTGACACTGTAATCATCCCAAACTTTCATAAATATCAAGAAGTTGATAATTTGCCTGAATGTCTTCATTTGAAGTGGCAAGATTACTATGTCGCTATAACAAGAGCACGTAGTAATCTCTATTTGATAAGCAATTACGATATGCCTCAATTAAATTCAGTAACAGATAAGCAGATATTATAATTATGGAACAGAGATATTATTTACCGATTAATTCAACTTCGCTTGCTCATTATTTTGGCTGTGCCTGCATAAAACCGAGCAAGTATTTTGAAAACAAGCAGGAAGATTTGCAGGACAAATTCAACGATTTCCTGCTTGTAACAACCCATTTTGGAACGCAACAAACCGACTGCTGTTTGGAACTTGTTTTTACCAAACAGGAAACAGCCGATTTGATTGATATTAAAGGCGGCTTTTATCTTTACGAAAAGCCGTTACCGATTACTCGTGTGAGAAAAATATTCTTTACGAGCGAAGAACAGAAAAAGCAAACTATCACCAATATCAATATGAGTACGGCGTTTGTGCCGGATGAACTTGTTGAAATTGCGGGAAATGGTTTTGACAATGTTCAAACAGATAAATTGGAAAAGCCCCCAGACATTCATATTGTAGAATACCACAAACAACTAAAACACTTTGACAGATTTTTAGGAGGTCTTGCTTTGATGCGTTTGGCAGGCGAGGATTATATGAATTATTCCGAGAATTATTTTGCAACGCTCTCTCTATTTAATTCAGTAATTCAAAGCGACCTTGAACATTCAAAAGTCCGTATTGATACTCGTTATCATGGTGCATTTACAGGCGGGGGCGGTTTTCAAAAAATAATTCCCTATCTGGATAAAACGATTGATGAAACAGACATAAACAGTATTGCACAAGACGAGGATCAAATTGTTCAAAAAGATAAAATAACACGAATAATTGACCTCAACAGATTGAATGGATGGACTTATACGGTTGCTGTTTTAAATACATACGGTGTTGATAATGAATCAAAAAAGAAAAGAATTGACGAGTTGATTTTATCAAATTTCAAATCGGACATAAAGTCCGGAAAATCAGAAGGGATAGCGTTATGTTACGGTATCAACAGAGGATATTCTACTTTTTCTAACAAATACAGTTTAGGTGAAAATAAAAAGATTGTTAAGTTTCAATTAAACAGCCAACTCGACTATTATACTATTGAAAGTTTGTATCAATATGCTTTTAACAATAATGTAAAATCCGGTGAATTTGCTTATCTGAAAGATTGGTGTCCAAAACAAAAATGGTTTAATAAAATTGGCAAAAAGACGGATTATAAGATTTTAGATGTGATTGTGATTGGTAAAAAAAAAGCAAAGGTTTCTTCTCTCGAATATTTGGAAAACTTGTTGTTGCAATTTTTTCAAAAAGATAGTATTTCATTTTTCAAAGGATTATTTGAAAAAGTGAGGGATATTATTTACAACGATGCCAAAGAAGAAATCGAAGATGATTTTGAAAAACAAATTGCTCAAAAGCAAGAAGAAATAGAAAACTTAAAAGCAGATCACAAGAGGTTGTTAGAAGAATCTCAAAAGACTGTCCCTACAAAAGAATACAAGCAGCAAGAAAGACAGCCCATTGCAACTGTCACAGAGCCGCAAACCTCAAATTTGTCAAAACACGATGCGAGAAAAATTGCAGAACAAGTATTGAAATACAAAGAGAAAACAAAAAAAATGCTTGAAGATGAAGCAAAAGACAGGAAAATTCCCTTACCAAGAGGAAGCAAAATTGACGACATAATTCTTCTATTAATTGCTCCCCCAGATACTGACTCCAAATTATTTGAATGAAGATGAATAATCTATTCGATAAATTATTTGAAGTATCTGACACTGCCGACTCGTTAGATAAGTTTCTTAATGAGAATATGCAGACGGTAAATGAATTTTATAATTCAAATTATGCTTGCATACTACTATCAAGAAATTCTATTGAGAAGTTTATACTTTTGAAAAACACTACTATTTCTCAATTAGATTTCTCAAAAAGTTATGCCAAATCATTTGCGTTGATGTTGTTGGATTTTTGCGAGAGGTTTAACTTCATTGCGGCGACACCACGAATTTGTACAATTCTTGCGAGACACAATATACCTATTAACAGCCGCTTACAAGCAGCCTTGCAATTTTTGTATCCCAGACCTGAAACTAATTCAGAACTCGTCGATAGATTTGATACAATTTGCGAAGAGTTGCAGTTAGCAATAGACACGGAAGAAGATAACGATAATAAATCAATAGCTACCTTTCTGAATTACTACGGTATTGTTGTCAATGACACAAGGTTGGAATTTGCTGAGCAAGTTAAGCAAAAATTGCTCAATACAATCCAAAATGAAACATACGGTTTTCTTCAAAATGAAAATATATTGACTATTGCCAATGTTGAATTACGGGATTTAGCAGTAGCATATACACAAATTCAGAATGCAATTGATAAAGTTCTTGGGAAAGAAGATGTTATCGTGTATGTGCCTGATGAAGAAACAACAAAAACTGCGCAAGATTTTATTGTTGAAACAAATACAGATTATTCGAGAGAATTATTACAGGCTTCTGTCCCCAATGATTTTAATGCTATTCGTTCTATTTCTGGTCGCCACGCCGGAAGTCAAAAAATAGCAGGGCGTGGTGTAAAAATTCTTGAATCAGAAGAAGAACTGTTCGGATATTTTAAAAGTTTCGGTAATATGCACAAAGCAAAACTGTTATCTGCATTTGAAGTACTTCCTGAAACTTTTGATTCAAAAGTAAATATTATTGATTGGGGTTGCGGACAAGGATTTGCAAGTATGATTTTTCTTGAAAAATACGGTAATGAAATCATAAATCATATCACACTTATTGAGCCGTCTGAAATTGCACTTAAAAGGGCGGCTTTGCACTGTAAAAAATACAGCCCTGAAGTTTCATTAAATACTATCTGTAAAAAATTAGATGATTTGGAAGAAGTCGATTTCAGTTTTCCTCAATCAGATATTACAATACACCTCTTTTCAAACATTCTTGATATTGATGGCTATTCGCAAAACCATTTAATAGGATTGATAGAACAAATACGAACAAGGCGAAATTATTTTATCTGTGTAAGTCCATACATTGATGCCATTAAAACAGAAAGATTGGAAACATTCAAACGGCATTTTGAAAATAACTGTGATTCATTTGAATCGTTATTAGATATTGCAAATACGAAAAATCCAAATGATACGTTTTGGTACTGCAATAACAGTTATAAAGACTGCATTTGTTTGAAACACCCTGAAAATGGTTGTAATAATAAATGGACGAGAGTGATAAAGGTTTTTAGTGTAATTCAATAAATACCTGCCGCGCCGTTGCCTTGTGCCATTGCACTCATGGCTGTCATAAGAAGTGCGACAGCCGAAAAGAAAAATTTAATACTCTTTTTTGCGTTTTCAGAGACACTACCCATACTCTTTCTAATGATTTTACCTCGCTTGTCGAACCTGTCCGAGAGACAGATGCGATAGACTGCGTTATGTACTGCCGCAACCGACAGTTTCCAGTTGCATTCTGCAATATCTCTGTAATCGAAACATAACCGCGAACATTGCACTCCCGCATGGCGACTTCGTTGACTGCCGCCCGCTCGTCGTCGCTAATCACTATGCACCCGACATGCGTATAAGTTTCCGGACTGTTCCAAATGAAGTCCTCATTTTGACCGGTGGCAAACTTGAGCCTTTCCTACGGTACGTATAACAACCTTTCGGCAAGCTGACCGATAGAAAGCATGCTAATTGAACGACAATTAGACGATGTTGCCGTTCCTCAG
>JAIROC010000517.1 GCA_031257735.1 Bacteroidales bacterium
TAACTAAACAATTAGAAAAAACTTTCCAAATAGATATCCAAAATAACAGCTACCCCGTGAATCCCGAAAAATGGGAAAATCGCCCCTGGCATCAACATGCTACAGAAGGTATTGCCCGATTGCTTACGCCTCTGCTGTGAGGGGATTATTCCGGATATTTTAAGTAATTCGCATTCAAATCCAATACCCCTAAATTGCGGGAAGCGCCTCGTATTTCAAGTGTCAAGAATGTAATTGTTGAATTGAGAGTTGTTCAAACGGTGTTTGGCATACAATCTAAAAACAATTTTTTTGCAGTTTGCTGAGAAAAGCCTACCTTTGCACCCAAAATTACATTTTTTTAATCATGAAAAGATTTATTTCTACGAAACTATTCCGATTTTGCAGTCGAATACATATTGTTATTCCGATTTTAATTCGTACCTTTGCAAAATAATTTCAAAAACAGATTGAAGATGATACTTGAAATTCGTTTAAGCAATTTTTTCTCTATTAAAAATGAGATTGTACTGGACATGCGGGCAGGCAATAGCAACACGCAAAAAACACAAGCCCTGCGAGCAAATACATTTACATACAAGGATGAACAAATACTCAAATCGGTGGCTGTTTACGGCGCGAATGCTTCGGGTAAAAGCAATATAATTAAAGCTATACGGTTTTGTTGTGCAATGGTTTTTTCCTCGCACAACAATAATGAGAACACTACATTTAACTTTTCTCCGTTCAAATTTGAAGGTTATCCCCATAAACCGAGCCGGTTTTTCATTCGCTTTGTCGCCGGTGAAATAGAATACGAATATTCGTTTTCGCTTACTCGTAACGAAATCATTACCGAAGAGTTGTATTACTATCCCAATGGCAGACGTGCAAAAATTTTTACGCGCGACGAAACTTTGGGAAAAGAAAAAGGCGACATATACAGCTTTGGCTCGGTTATTCGCAAACCTTTAGACGTCGCCGAAAACACTTCTCGCAAAACGCTCTATATTTCACGCGCAAGCCAAATGGACAGAGACATTGCCAAAGATATTTTCAGGTTTTTTCAGCAAAAAATCGTATTCAAACGTCCGTTAAGCGATTTGTTTGTCGTATTTGAATTTGCACAAAGCAAAAATTTATTATTGAAGGCTTTGACGATTGCAGACAGCGATATTGTTGATATTAAAATCAATTCATTTAGTAGAGACAGCGATTTTTCCTTTCATGATAATAAAACTCCGATACAGAAATTAAGCCCTTCGGATAACTTACCAATATTCACTTTTCACAAAACAGACCCGGAGATTTCTTTCGATTTTGCAAAAGAAGAATCTACCGGGACACAAGCTTTATTTAGTATGATGATGATGATACTGTATAGCATAAACAACAACAACATTTTATTTATTGACGAAATAGAAAGCAGTTTGCACAGTAAAATAGTAGAATATATCGTAGAACTCTTTCACACAAGCAACTCCGCCCAAATAATTTACACTACGCACAACACAAATTTACTAAATCTCAATAAATTGCGTAAAGACCAGATATATTTCGTAAACAAACGCGACGATGGTTCGAGTGATTTGTATTCCCTGTTTGACTACAAGGATTTCCGCGATACAATGGATGTAGAAAAGGCTTATTTGCAGGGCAGATTCGATGCCATACCCTATATTGACGATTCGTTGGACAATTTAAAAACGCTTATTCAATGAGACAAAAAAGACAGTCGAGAGAAAAAGAAATCCGCCCGACCTTTTTTGTTTTCTGCGAGGGTGAAACAGAAGAGGCATATATCAAATATCTGCGTTCACTATACCGTTTACCGATTGAAGTTGTTATAAAGGTCAAAGGCAGCGGGATAAATAAACAGTATATAGACAGATATAAAAAGAATAAAACTACTCATCCGAAAGACAGAACTTTCTTGCTTTACGATTACGATGTGCCGGAAATTATTGATAAGCTGAAAAGAATCGGTAAAGTAAATTTGATTTTTTCAAATCCCTGTTTTGAACTTTGGTATTTGCTTCATTACCGGAGTCAAATAGCCGAGCTAACATCAGAAGAATGTGTTTCAAAATTAATGGGTCACATACAAAACTATCGAAAAGGTGTTCTTGACAACAAGCTGAAGGATAAATTATCGGAGAATAAAAACAACGCCATTTCAAGAGCTAAATCGTTACCGAGGTTTAACAATCCATTTACGGATGTTTATCTGTTTATCGAAGAATTAGACAGGATACAGAATGAATTATGATTTTGCTTAATGTTTCATTATTTTTTTTGAACATGGATAATAGAATTTCATTTTCATTGAGCGAAGTCGATGCACAGGATGTGTGTATGTGTGCGCGGCAAATAGTATTATTCCAAGCCTCGTTTGTTAAGGGATTTTGGAATCAATTTTGCACCTCAATCGTTTGCTTATTTGTAATTTATGGATAAAAAATTTTGATGCAAATTGTCCTACACAAAACTTATCTGGTGAAAATTTGAGTAAATGGACACATTGTTTTTTGCAGAAAGTAAGCGAAACAGTACGCATACTGATTCAAAAAACTGACATTTTGACACTAAAAGACTCGATTTTGATTCTAAAAGAGTCGATTTTGATTCTCCGAAAGTCAAACGAGGTTCTCCGAGAACCAAACGAGACTCTCAGAGACCCGATTTGAACCTCAAAAAGAACTCAACGGATACTCTCCGAGAATCAAACGAGGTTCTCCGAGAATCAAACGAGACTCTTTTAGAACCGGCATTGTCAGTAAAAGAATCGAATATCGACTCTTTTAGAACCAACGTTGTCAGTAAAAGA
>JAIROC010000524.1 GCA_031257735.1 Bacteroidales bacterium
CGTTATGGTCGATCTCCTGCGCTGTACGCCTTGTATGATAAAGAAAAGAATGCTTTTATTTGGAATAGCGTAGAAGGAAAAGAATTAGTAGTATATGAGTATAAATTAAATTAAAAAATACAGTTATGAAAAAAATATTATTTATCACGCTGTTTCTTGCAACGCTTGCAGACGGCACAAACGCACAAAACAACACTAACACTAAACTTAATCGTACGTTACTATTTACACTCAGCGCAAACGAGGAAATATTATTGGGGGAATACTTTGTTTTTCAAAAATTAAATCAAAATCGCTTCGCATGTATCATTTATGATACGCTGAATAACACATATACCTTTGTGTTTAATGGGAAACGGATTGCACAGGATAAATGGAGACCTTTCGTTCATTACCTGAACGTGAACGAAGAAAATGGCTACGTAGTCGAATACACATGGCAGGAAAAGAATTATGCAAACATAAAAGGAAAAGTTTATGTACCTTTCGATGGAGAACTGTACTTTGCTGAAGACAATGAAGGCAACGAGATTTACGACAGATTTTATTATCGCAAAAAGGAAGGTGAAAATATCAATTATTACGTACACTATAGTGGGACAATAGATGGACCCTTTGATAAGGTAAAATTTCCCGACGAAACCGCTGCTGCTGCAGGCTGTGAATACCTTTACCTGCTCGCAGACCAATGGTATGAGCATTACAAGAATGATAAAAACAAATTATCACAACAGTCCTTTCGTTACAGCGAAAATGGAAAATGGTATGTAAATATTAATGGTAACCCAAGCAGAGGTTATGATGAGGTTTATTATTTACATTTCACCGAAAGCGGAAAATATATTTATCGTTACAGAGAAAATGGGAAAGAGTATGTAAATATCAATGGCAGCCCAAGCAGAGGATATGATTATGTTTTTTCTTTACATTTGACCGAAAGCGGAAAATATGCTTATTGTTACAAAGAAAATGGAAAATACTATGTAAATATCAATGGTGATGGCATCTCCAAATACGATAATGTTCATGATTTGCAATTAACAGAAGGTGGAAAATATGCGTATAGTTATGTGGAAAATGGAAATTTGTATGTGAGTATTAACGGCAAGGCAAGTAGAGTGTGTTATAATTATGATAATGATAATGAAGAACACGATGCTTACTATGCTTATAATAATATTCAGCTAACTGAAAGTGGATTTTCTTTTTATTTTGATAAAGGAACAGGAAAATTATTTCAAAATGAAAATGGAAAAGAAAAGGAAACTCCATATATAGAGGGAGGAGAAGCCTATTGGGGACTATTTTACGGACATTATAATAATAGCCCTTATAATTTTTCATCCACAAATCAGGCGCATGAATTTTATTCAATTTGCGAATACGAATACGTGGTAATCGATGGCAAGTGTTACGGAAAAGCACCCGCCATACGTGCTTGGTATGATAAAGAAAAGAATGCTTTTATTTGGAATGCAGTAGAAGGAAAAGAATTAGTAGTATATGAGTATAAATTAAATTAAAAAATACAGTTATGAAAAAATTATTATTTATCATGCTGTTTCTTGCAACACTTGCAGGCAGCACAAACGCACAAAACAACACTAACACTAAACTTAAACGTACGTTATTGTTTACACTCGGCGCAAACGAGAAGATAGTACCCGAAAATTTTTCCTTTTTATTAGATAGCAGTGGCATTAAGTATTATTGTTTGACAGAAAGTGATAAATACAACAACAGTAAATACGAAAACCAATTGATTATAAATGGAACAATTGTTGAAACAGCTCGTCTCATTAAGATTTATTCAGAAAATGTCTTTAATAAAGATGAGTTTATCTATACATACTTTACTAAAGCGCAGGATGAAGATTCAAGATATGAAGGTTTTTTAAAATATAATAATAAAACGTATGGACCATATCAAGATGTTGCTTTTGAGGACTCCCCAGTAGAATGCATTTTTTTTAAACAAATGGAAAAATATTTTGTACTGCTGTTGCCTGATGAACGTATAATAGGCCCTATACAAGGTGCGAATAGTGCAGAGAAGATAGACGTTGCCTATTATTTGAATGGAGTTAGCATTATCACTGCTTTTCAAAGAGAACCATGGGGAACAACAGTTTATTATAACGGGGAATATTTATATAAGAACAACAATGTCATTGAACAATTTTACAATGTCATTTCCAACAAAAAAGGAGATTGTTTTTTCATAGAAACACATACAAAAGGCGAAACCTATTTCAATGGTTCTTCAATTGGAGAAACTTCCTCGTATTATAAATTGACGGATGATGGGATGTATATCTATTGCTATTATAACAAAGATGAGAAAAAAGTATATTTAAATATTAATGGAAATGCATTTGGCGGGTTTGATCAGGTAAAAAACTACGATATAAATAACAAAGGCGACTATATCTACAGATACGTAAAAGACGACAAGGACTATGTAAACGTAAATGGTAAAACAGTTGGCATACACGATAACATAGATGATTATATAGAAGAATTTGTTGATGGTGTAACTGCTATATTGGGCGGTAATAATCTTGGAGGGGCAAGTTGTGCCTATGGTTTTGATGCTCCTATTATCAATGATAAAGGAGAATACATATACGCCTATCGTACAAATGGACAATATTATATATCTATAAACGGTCATTCTAAAGGCCCATATGAAGGAACTTGGAGGCCATATATTGATAATAAAGGAAACTACATATATCCATGTAAGTCGGGCAACAAATTCTATATTGTATATAACGATAAAAAGGATTTATTAGAAGATGTAGATGCTTCATTGGGATTGGAATTGGTATTCCCTGATTATTACATGACAAGAAATGGGCATTATATATATCACTATAATAAAAATGGAAAATCGTATGTGAATGTAGAGGGTCAAATTCATGGACCGTATGATAAAACATGGGGTTGTAATAACATAGATGAGAACGGAGTATATGGATACTGTTATTCTAAAGACGGAAAAGATTATATCTGTGAAAATGGCAAACATTATTTATTAGAACAGACAAAACAGAACAGCAAAAACATCTTAAAAAAAATACAAACAGATAGCAAAACTTTCATTTCAGAAGATAAGAAAAACATGATGTTGTGTAGCTCCAAATATTCTTATGTCTTAATCAATAATCAAAAATACGGTAACGGAAAAATTTTAGAGGCGACTTACGATTCAAAATTAAACGCTTTTTACTGGATTTCCGTAGAAGGAAAAGAATTAGTAGTATATGAGTATAAAATGGATTAAGAGCGGGATTATATTCTTTTTTATGGAGGCAGGAATAATGACATGTATCGGACAGGGCGAGGCTTATATTGTCCTTTATCCGGAAGAGAGCATAGAAGCCAAAGCATTTTATGACGAACATAAAAACCTGTTTGAAACAGCGGCGCAAGAGCTTGGCTTAAGTTCTGAATTTCTGTTTTCCATAGTAGCACCCGAACTTACGCAATACAGTTACCTGCGTAACAGGTTGGAGACTTATTCGCTTAAGGTGTTATACGTGCAGCGCGGCAAATCGTATGCCGATTTTTCAATAGGTTATTTTCAAATGAAACCATCGTTTATTGAGCGCTTGGAAACGTATTTGTCATTAGATACGCTTTTGCGATCAAAGTATTCTTCGTATCTGTTTACCGACCCCGAAGCAAGGACTTCACGCGTAGAAAGGATAGACAGACTTAATACGGTAGCATGGCAAATAAAGTATCTGTCACTGTTTTGCGAGACAGTAAACAGAAAATTCGGCAAACTTGCTTTTTCAAACGAAGAAGAAAAGCTACGCTTTTATGCTTCCGCCTACAATTGCGGTTTTTACAAGTCGGAACAGCAGATAAAAGAAACAGAGCAAAAAGCGCTCTTTCCTCATTTTTCAAAACAAAAATTCAAATATGCCGATATAAGCGTATTGTTTTACAGAGAAATTATGAATGAAAAGTAAACGAAAAAAATCATTAAATAAAAAATATTGTCGAGAAGAATAAAAAAAATAAATATTGTAACAAAAAAAAATTTAAAGTAAAATGAAAAAAATATTAGTATTATTATGTGTATTGACATGTAGTATGTCAAATGTAAAAGCTCAAACAAAGGAAGAGATACGCGCTGCCTTGGAGCAGACTTGTAAAATGATGGCGCCGTACATGATTGACGAAGAATTAAAAGAACAATTTGAGATTTTTGGTATAACGGAAGATTGTTATTGTAACGCTTTTGTCGAAACTATGATGGAGAAATTGTTGCCCCAATTAGAAGGCAAAGAAATGACAATGGAAATATATATGAAAATCATGCAGAAGTTAATAGACGAAACTACACCTGAACATGTTGAATTTGCAGCATATTTTACTTCCGTTCTTGAAAAAAAATGTGCGAATGCAGGAATGTTTTCTTCTTCAGTTACTGTTAAAGGACCTTCAAAAGGAACTATTTCCCTGTCAAAATATGGGACAATGCACAAAATCAAAGTAACCATAGGAAAATCGGAGAAATATTTCACTATGGATACAGGCGCAGATAATTCACTTATCACCAAGTCATACGCCCGTGAACTGGAAGATATGAACCTCATCCAACCGAAAGATTATATAGAACCCGCTGAATATATAGGCATACATGACAAAAAAGCGGTTTTACATAAACGGGTTCAATTGAACAATATTAGAATTGGCGATTTTACGCTGGACAATGTAATCCTTGTTATTGGTAATGACGATTCAAGCGGATTACTGCTTGGAAAAGATATTTTGAATGCTTTTCAATCATGGAACATCAATAATAACAATTCAACTTTGGAACTAGTAAAATAAAAAAAACATGTTTACAATTAATGGGATAGGAACTAAATTATACGGTCGCGCTGATGAGGACAGTAAGGGCGCTTATACTGCTACAAAATGGGTTGTATTTCTTTTTTTTCCGATAATACCGATTTGCTCATATCGTGTATTATCCGAAGAGGATGGAATTTTTTCAAGCAAATATCAACTAATACCTGTCCCATTAAATAAAAGACAGGTATTGAGAACATACCTTGCCGCTTTTAGTATACTTATTTTACTTTTTGCATTTATTAGAATTATCATTTATTTTGACATTTAACTATTAAAACAATGGAAGAACAAGAAATTACTACAGAGATAGACAATATCGGACAAGAAAAGGAAAAGGGTAATGATGACAAATCATTTGGACATCTTGGCGTATTGTTGGCATTATGCTGGATAGAAAGATATTTTTCTCCTTTGAGAATTGTTGCCTGTATATTCGCGGCTACCTTTCTTTTTTCCCGCCGTTATTATTTCATAAGCCGTGTACTCGGATTTTTAGTAATAGCTGGTCATGTATGTTGGTATTTCATTTTACCGCAAAACAACAATAATATGTATTATAATTCAAGCAAATGGAATAAGGATAATATAAAAAAACGACAAACCTTTTTCGCGGAAAGAAGCAATTTTTATCCCCCAAATAAAATATCGTGTTTGTTGCCGTTTTTTTTTATTGATTTTTTTGTTGGATATATAATAAAATTTGTTATATTTGCAGAACAGTTTTTGAAGGATTAATTGATTACGTAAATACAAGAAATAGAGGTGTTTATAAAAATAAACGAATAAAAATGAAGGTTAGAAATTGTCTGATTTTGGAATATGTCAAACTAATGAAATTTATTTTCATCTATTTTGGGGTTTGTGTAAAAAACTTCACAGCGTATATTTTGTTTAATTTCATTTGTTTGTATTTTTTAAATGCGCTACGTAGCGCCGTTTCATACGTTCGAAATTTTCGAACAAGCTACGCAGTACTGTTTCATACATTCGAAATTTTCGAACAAGCCACGCAGTACTGTTTCATACGTTCGAAATTTTCGAACAAGCCACGCAGTACTGTTTCATTCATTCGAAATTTTCGAACAAGCTACGCAGTACTGTTTCATTCGTTCGAAATTTTCGAACAAGCTACGCAGTACTGTTTCATTCGTTCGAAATTTTCGAACAAACCACATAACCCTTTTTCATTCATTATAATAATGAATAAATGGATAAAGATTTTAAATTCAAAACAAAAATATAGTAGTTAAATAAATTATAAACAAAAAAGTAAAGAAAATGAAGAAAACAATTAACAGTCGCATTCAATTGCGCGATTTAAAAAAATTAAAAATCAATAGAGTACTAACAAAAAATAAGAAAGAAAAATGAATGCTATACTTATTACAATTATTTACTTGCAGAGACTAAAAAATGAAACTCATGTACAGTTTAACAGAGATATAAACGCCGTTTGGTTAAAGTATGGACCTGAACAATTGGGTTTTATTCTATTGTACAATCTCTATTTGGCTGCTCTTAATAATGAAATGGCAGCCTTGGATTTTATCCGTAAAAGTATTATTACGGCTAAAATTACAGCACAGGATCACAAACGCGACCTTGTATATCGTGGATTTTGTGATAGCGTAAAAGGAGCAACACATCATTTTGATGCGTTATTTCAGGAAGCAGCAGAACTGATTTTGAACCTTATCAAACATTATGGAAATATTGCAAGAAAAAGTTTTAATGATGAAACCGTTGCTATGGATAAATTAATTGCTGAACTCAACGGAAACGTTTACAGTAACGCAATTGCATTACTTGGATTTCAATCATGGGTCGATAAACTTCGTGAAGAAAACAATTTGTTTAGTAACCTAATGAAAGAAAGATACGTCGAAACTGCTAACAAAACATCAGTCAGAATGCAGAACGCACGCGTAGAAACAGATAAATATTATCATGCTATTGTTAATCAAATTGAAAATCAATGGTTAGTTGGTGATCACTCCAGTGAAGCCTGTGTAAAAGAATGGAACGCTGTTATCGAAAGATATAAACATATTCTCGCACAGGAAATCGCTGAAAGAAAAAAATCTTCCGACGAAATAGAAACAAAAAACGAAACAGAAACAGAAACAGATACAGAAAATAATGATTAATTTTTTCCTCACTCTTCCCCTCTTACCCTTTAGAGGGGAAAGATGTGAGGAATTAAAAATTAAAAATTAAAAATTAAAAATTAAAAATTAAAAGAAATGAAATGGTATATAAAATGTTTAAAACAGTACGCTAAATTCAGCGGAAGAGCAAGAAGAAAAGAATATTGGATGTTTGTATTGTTCGACGCAGTGTTTCTTATTATAGCAATTCTAATTGAAAATCATATTCTTGAAAGTAATTTTGGAAAAAGTATTTACGGTTCCGTTCCATTAACTTATTTTTTAGGAACATTGTTACCAAGATTAGCCGTTAGCGTTAGAAGATTGCATGATATAGGAAAAAAAGGTTGGAATATTTTTATTATTTTTATTCCAATTATTGGTTATCCTATATTTTTGGCATATATGATGGCTGATGGATCTCCCGAAAATGAATATGGTGAAAACCCTAAAGGAGACTAGTATGATGACGATGGCGAGTATGACAACAATGATATTGTTAAAGATAACTCATGAAAATACAGAACAAAAAATCTTTCAATGAAAATGAAACAGAAACAGAACCAGAAAATAAAAACTAATTAAATAAAATAATGATGGTAAGAATAAGCGTAATCGGAATATGTATAATAATGACATACCTTATGTTATGGCTAATACTAAGGGGGCTATCGTCAATAAAAAAACTTTACAAATCAAGAAACGAAATTCCAAATTTTGAATTTTGTAAGCAATTAGCGATAGCCATACTTATCATTATATCCGCGCTTGCGCCTTTTTATATCATATCTGTACTTTTAAACAACTACGATATATAATAAAAATTTTAAAAAATGAACACAAATTTCACAGAACACAGAAAGTCGTCCCCAGAAACGGGACTTGAATTGAACAAGGAAGCACAAATGCAGCTGTTCAAAGTTATTAAATGGGCAAAAGGAAGCGTTTGCGTGAATATAATCTTTATCTCCGCAAGTCTCTTGACAAGTTTTTTTATGCCAAATCTTATAAGCGCTTTCTCTTTTGTTTTCGTTCTCCTTGTCTTTTTTTTACCACAGATTATTATCGTATTTAAATATGCGAAATCTGCAAAAGCATCAATGCTAAAAAGTCAAATGGAAAATGAAGAAGGTATTGATTATGTTCCCGAAATGGAAAAATCAATGAGATTATTCGCAATATTATCAATATGCGCTGCAGTGAATATAGTAGAAATTGCCGTACTTCTAACTCCATTCCTCATGTTCATTATGTAATAAACAATTTATTTCAAATTTACAAATATAACAATCTATGAAAAAATTAAATACGCCAACAGAAAGTTTAAAATTGACCCCTAACGCACAACACAGTTTAAATAATGTTGCTAACGCATCAGTCATTGTATCTATCATAGGATTTTTCATGTCATTTCTACTGTTAATCATATTTATCTATACGAAAATAGAAGGACATATCTTTTTTATGAAGGGATTAGGCTCTGTTTTTCAAATAGCAGCCTTTTGTTTGTATGCAATACCCTCTTATTTTTTACTCATCTTTGGTATGGGAACAAAAAAATCAATCAAAACAAAGGACAGTATAAAATTGAAAGAAAATATTGCCTGTTTATCTATTGCATCCAAATTTTTCTTTATTGCATTCTTAGTGATAACATGCTTGTTTATATTGATGATAGTGATAGATAGCTTATAACAAATAAAAATTAAAAATTATGGGAAAATTTGATTACAGTGAAGATTACAGAAAATCAATTTCATCTTTGACAGATGAAGAGTTGGTAAAAAAATATTTTGAACGCGAAGATTATAATGAAAATTATATTAATCTTCTAATAAGTGAAATAAATCATAGAAAAATACCAATAGAAGAACTAACTTCAAAAGAAACGGCAATGCAAGCGCTTATCCTAAGAAAATCAGATAAGGAGTTACAGGATATTTATAATGACCTTGATTGCGATAAAGAGATGCAACTATTGGCAAAACAGGAAAGCATACGCAGAGGATTACCCATTGATACATTGGAAAAAGAAAAGAAAATTGCTATGCTGAAACAAGGTGTGCAAGGTAAACATATCGTTGCAGGATATCTGTTTTCAATATTGGGGGGATTAATCGGATTAATCATTGCAATTGACTACTTGTCTTCAAAAGAAAAAACTGCCGAAGGCGTGTTTTACAAATACAACAAGGAAACCCGTAAATCAGCAAGAGGCATGTTGATTGCTTTTGTCATTTCATCTATACTATTTATCATGATTAATTTATAAAACATTGAATAAAGAAAATAAGTCATGTTGGAAGAAAACAGATATAGAAAACAATCTTCTTTCATCCTGTCCAAATTAAAGTACAGGGAAAGAGGAAGACAATAAAGGAGGGTTGGGTGGGTACAGAAACAGTAGAAAGAAATAGAGTTAAATTAAAAAAAAGTTTTTAGTATTAATTTTTTAAAATATATATCAATGGAGAAAGAAAAAAAATTTGTGCCGGTAGTATCGGCAAGTACAAGTATGAAAGAATTTACGATTCGCGCCTTATTAATAGGCTTAGTGTTGTCAGTAGTATTGGGAGCTGCAAACGCATATTTGGGCTTAAGAGCCGGAATGACCGTAGCTGCGACCTATCCTGCTGCAGTGATAGGCATGACATTACTGCGTTTTTTTAAAGGAACTATCCTTGAAGAAAACTTTACCCGTACAGTAGGATCAGTTGGAGAGTCTATAGCAGCCGGAGCTATCTTTACCCTTCCTGCGTTTTGGATATCAGGCATTTGGTATGGCAAGGTGTTTAATTCAATGAGTAGTTATATCACCGCGTCCCTGATATTGATTACGGGCGGTTTGCTTGGCGTCCTGTTTGTCGCTTTACTTAGACGGATGATGGTAGAAGATAAAGAATTGCCATTCCCAGAGAGTACGGCGGCAGCCGAAATCCATAAAACAGGACAAAGCAGCGGCGGCTCAAAGTATTTATTTGTGGCTATGATAGTGGCCGCGCTCATTAAAATAGCCGGAGAGTTTAAATTGTTTGCTACGGATTGGGTTTGGTTTTTCAAAACTTCTGCGGCAGAGCTTGCAAGCGGAAAAACCCTGACAGGCGGTTTTTATTTAGGTGGTCCATCTATCAGTCCCGCTTTTTTAGGCGTGGGTTATATTATTGGTCCAAGACTCGCCGCCCTTAATTTTAGCGGATTAATATTAGGCTGGGGAGTATTAGTACCTTTGTTGCTATCTGTTCTGGGAACTGATTTTGTAAACAGCGTAAAGGTAAATATAGACAACCATTTAACGAGTACTTCATTAATTGCGTGGAAAAATGCAGCCGAAGCAGTCAGAAATGACATGGTGAAAATTATTGCTATCGGAGGCATGTTGATAGCCGCCTGTTTTACGCTTTATCGAATGAGAAACAGTTTAGGTACAGGACTTAAACGCGCATTTAAAGATCTCGGACAAGTCGCAAAAGGCGCCTCCGAAAATGTAGAACGCACTGAAAAAGACCTCAAAACAGGATGGATACTTGCAGGAATTTGCGTAGCCGCTGTACTGACGTTTATCATTACTTATTTTATTTTCCATACCAGTATTTTGGTAGCGATAGTAGCTTCTACGGTAATGATAGTACTTGCGTTTCTGTTTGCCGCCGTATCGGGATATTTGGTAGGCATTATCGGTTCAAGCAATAATCCTGTCAGCGGACTAACAATTACAGCCTTAGTAGTAACGGGTTTGTTACTTGTCCTTTGTGGCGTTACCAAAAATACCGGCGGCGTAGCTGCCATACTGGGTATAGCGGCAATCGTTTGCGTAGCTGCGGCTGTTGGCGGAGAAATGTTTCAAGACCTTAAAGCGGGACATTTGCTCGGCGGTACGCCATGGAAAATGCAAACAGGAAATATCATTGGCGTTATTGTGTCGGGCTGTGTAATGTTTGGCGTGCTTATTATCCTCAACAATGGAGATATTAAAATGGGCATAGAAGAAGGTTATAAAGGCGGTTTTGGAAGTCCTCCCCTGCCAGCTCCACAGGCAACATTGATGGCGATTTTAGCAAAAGCTATTGTAGAAGGTTCTATGACATGGATACTAGTGATTGCCGGAATGGTATTGTGCGCTGCTTTTATCTTGATGGGCGTTAAGAGTCCCATGTTGATTTTTGTAGGTATGTATCTGTCTTTGGGAACTGTATGCGCTATCTTTGTTGGAGGGCTAATCAAAGGTATACTTGATTTATATACGACAAGACGAAAATATAATTCGGGACAATTACTTACTGTTGAGAACACAGGCGTCTTAGTGGCGTCGGGATTAATAGCTGGAGAAGCATTAATAGGATTATTAATCGCTATTTTTGCTATCTTCGATATATTCTTTTCCAAGACGCTCAATATTACCAATCCTTCCTATCTGATAGGATTGGCAATTATACTTGTGTTAGCATTCTTTTTAGTACGCATTCCATTAAAAAAAGCTGCTAAAGTGCAATCATAAAGAAAACGTAAATGGCTAAGAAAGTAAAAAATTTGTTCGATATGATACCTGTTATCAGCGAACATATTACTACTGAATACGAGGGAGAGCTGGCTGTGATAGCTTTCCCCCGGTTCAGGAGTAAGTTTATGCAAAAGTATTTTGTTCCCAGAAACAAATCACGCGTTATCCGTATTCGTTTAGACGCGCACGGAACAATTGTCTGGAAACTGATTGACGGTAAACAAACCGTAAATGAAATAATCGAAACGCTGTCAGACTATTTTCAAAACGAAGAACATTACACCTATAGAATTGTAGCTTTTATTCAACAACTGCAAAAACAAGGGTTTATTAAATTGAAAACTTCATCAATTGAAAATTGAAAATTAAAGACAAGAGAATTGAAAATTAAAAATTGGAATACAATGAGAAAAACAATTAAATTACGAGAGAATAAAAGGGCTGAAAGCCGTAAATCAATAGCACAGGGAAACGCCCTGTGTAATGAATTGCACCCATCTCCTTCAAGCCCTGAAAGGGCGAAATCATTTGTCAATAATAGATTACGCCCCGTTAGAGGTTGTGTGAAAAACGCTCCCAAAACAATAGAGGTCGTCATTGACAGGAACCCCCGTTCGAACGAGGTTCTACCTCGTCCGAACGAAAATAACATGTCGGTAGAACGTTGGAATAATCTTCTGATATTGACATGTCATCCCTACGGGGCTTCAATAATTGAAAATTGAAAATTGAAAATTGAAAATGAAGGATAAAATAATTAGCTACGCTGCTCTTACGGGTGAAAATTGGAATACAATGAGAGTAACAATTAAATCACGAGAGAGTAAAAGG
>JAIROC010000539.1 GCA_031257735.1 Bacteroidales bacterium
ATTCGACAGGGCAAAATATTTCGCTTTCGACTGTTAATTCTCAAAAAAAATGTAACTTTGCCGCAGATTGTCAAGACGAATAGATTTTAATAATTATGACGTTTACAGAACGAATAAAAACAGTTACGGGAAGAACGGCAAATACCACAAAGAAAGTTGGCTGCGGCATTGGAAATTGACACAGCAACCTATTGTAAGTACGAAAAAGGCGAACGGCGACCAAAGCGAGAACAAGTTGTAATTATTGCCAATCTACTACAAACAGACGAAAAAGAACTTTTAAGTCTTTGGCTTGCCGAGCAAGTTACGGCAGTAGTGGTAGATGAAAAAGATATTGCTACCCAAGCATTAAAAATAGCACAACAGACAGTAAAGAAATTTGATGTTTAAATATTAATTTGATGCGATATATGGACAGACAATGTTACAGATAAAGATTTTTTAGGTTTTGATGTACATGCAACCCTAATAAAAGAACTAATAAAGGACGACAAAATGTTGCCTCTTACAATCGGTCTGTTTGGTGATTGGGGAAGTGGCAAATCAAGTATTTTGGAAACCCTGAAAAAAGATATTGAAAAAGAGCAAAAAACTGCTTGTCTATATTTTAATGGGTGGACTTTTGAAGGTTATGATGATGCAAAAGCATCATTACTCGAAACCATTGTAAAAGCCTTTGAGGATGAAAAAAAGTTTGGTGCAGAGATAAAAGATAATTTAAAGAAATTGTACAAATCCATAAAATGGATGCGGGTCATTGGCTTTGGATTAAAAAATATTGCAATACCGCTTATGACAGGCGGAATTACTCAAATTGCACAAGGAATAAATGATATTGTGGATGACCCTGAACAATTTATTGATAGTTCAGACAAAGAAGATAAATTTGAAGTAGTGAAAAAATTCAGAGATGAGTTTGAAAAATTACTTGACAAATCCAAGATAGATAAACTTGTTGTTATCATTGATGACCTTGACAGATGTTTGCCCGATAGAATCATTGATAATCTTGAAGCAATCAAATTATTCTTGAATGTAAAAAATACTGCTTTTGTTATTGGTGCAGACCCACGAATCGTAAGACACGCAATTGAATACAGGTATAAAGATATGATTGATGATTCTAATAAAGAAAACTCAAACGAGAGAATTGTATATGATTATCTTGAAAAATTGATACAAATACCTTACAATCTTCCTAAACTATCTGATTCAGAAGTTGAAACATACATTACTTTGCTTTTCTGCGAAAACGATATAGATAATTCCGATGATTTTAAAGTTGTGTTGGAAGCATTTAAAAAGTTCAGAGAACAAAATAGATATTCAGTTTTTGACTTTGTAAAAGTAAAAGAAACTCTTGCTGACACAACAAAGACAAAAAAATTAGAGAAAAACGTATCTTTGATAGCCAAATTATCCCCCATTATTTCTGAAAGTTTATACGGCAATCCTCGCCAAATCAAGCGTTTTCTAAATACATTTATGTTGAGAAAGAAATTAGCAAATGTGGCTAAAATCCCCAAATTCAAAGATGATGTTTTAGCAAAACTAATGATTTTAGAATATGCAGAACCAAAATTGTTTGAAATCTTATATAATTAGCAAATGTCTAATGAAGGGATTGCAACCCAATTAGGAGAATTAGAACAAACATGCAAGACAAAAGGGGAAAAGATTAATATTCCTGATACATATAAAGAATGGAAAAATAAACCCAAAATAATAAAATGGCTTTGTAGTGAGCCATTTTTATTCAAAATAGATTTGAGGGATTATTATTGGATTTCAAGAGATAAACTATCGTCTATGCAAAGTAATTTATTGGTTTCTCCAATAGTAAAATCATTGATGGCAAAATTAGAGCCAGAACAAACACCTGAAAAATTGACGCGAAAAATATTTAATGATGAATTGAAAATATTAAGCACAAATGACCAATCGGCATTCTTTCAATTATTGAAACAGAGAATTATTACAGAGCCAAATAACAACAGAAATTACACTTTGTTTAATCTTGCTTTGGAAGAAGGTTTTGACTGCAAGTTTTTTTATATTGAAGCGTTAAGCAATGTCGGTAAGAAAAAATTACCACCTGCGGTTGGCGAAGCCTTAAAAAATTATACAAATAATCACCCTGAGTTTAATCAGTTTATAAATCAAGAACAAAAACGTAAATCATAATGGGAACTTCTAAATCTTATGGTGGAATTAAGGGTAATCCTAACTGGTCTAATTTAAGTAGGAGTGCAACGACAACCTGCGGTACAGGAAAAATCGCTGATAACAAGCTAAATAATGTTGCCTTTAATTTTGTGAAATTATTAGGCGGCTCGAACTATGGCGGACGCGGACATTCAAAAATAGGCGGACGTGCAGGTATTCAGACAGCTCAAAAATTAGGTGGTTTTTTAAGTGATATTAAGTCTAATGGCTTCCGCTCTGCGTTATCTGGTATTGGTTTTGATTATACAGGCAAAAATGCTAATGATGCTGTCAATTACTTGTTAGAGTATTGTGCGGGTGTGGCTTCGTCTATTGACGAAACAGCAGCAAAAGCAGCAGAAAGACAATTATTGAGAGAAATTGAAAGCGGGGCAAAAACGTTAGAAGAATTAGAGAAAAATTTTGAAGAAAAAATTGAAGAATATGGCATTGAAGAATTGCTTATAAGATACTATGCCTATTACATTTACGAACACCTTTCAATTGATTTATATGAAAAATTGATTGAGGAAAAAGGAAAAACAGCCACAGATAACTTTTATAGTCAATTAAAAAGTTATCTAATTGAAAAAATGAAAAATTTATCTCGTAAGAGAGATTTAAGCAAAATTCAATGGCAAAGCACTGATGGCAACACTTTGGTTAAAAATATTTTTGAAGACACATTTAAAAGCATTTGAAAATTATGAAAGTTGATATTATCATACCAAAAGCTGACAAAGGCGAGTTTTCAAGGATTAAACTTGCCTACGAAAATTCCGATGGGCAAAACATACAGGTTTTGTTAAACATTGATTTTAAAAATTTATATATGTTTACAAGACAAACAAGCGGAATAGGGTTTGACCTGTTCTTAATTGGCTGTATTGTTTATAGTATAGATATACTTTTACCACGAGAGAAATTTTCAATAAATGGTTGGAGTAGAGAAATTGAAGTTGAATTTCCTGTTGAAGCACCTGAAATTTTTAATAATGGGAAAATTGTTTTGGAAAAACTGCTTTCTTTTCTAACAGGTGATGATTGGACTGTTTCCTTTATTCAAAGAAACGTGCAACCAATGTACAAGTTTAAAGGAAGGACGGTTTATAAAGATAGTTATAGAATATCACATGAAAAGTAAGTTTGTTTTCGGGTGGTTTGGATTCTTTAATTGGAGTTATTGACCAATTAACAAAGAGCGAAGATAGAATAGTCCTTGTATCTCATTATGATGCAGTTTTTAAAGGTATGAAATCTGACCAAGATAAATTAAATGAAATTTTATCAAAGAAATACAAACATTATCATCTATTACAGACCAGAGTAGATATATCTTGTTCCGACCAAAATGGAAATGATAGAGAAAATGAATCCTCTTTGCAAAGTCGTTCTTTTCTATTTTTATGTCAAGCAATTTTTGTTGCGAATTCTACAGGAAACGATATTGATGTTTTGATACCCGAAAACGGCACTATTTCATTGAACCACCCTTTAACACCGTCCAGAAGAAGTAGTTGTAGTACACGAACTGCGCACCCTTATTATTTATCAAAAGTTGCAGAGTTCATTTCAATTTTGGGGTTGCAACATTCCATTAAGAATGAATATGAAATGAAAACCAAAGGAGAAATGATAGAAGAATGTAAAAACAGGGATTTATTACTTGCCGCGTATAAATCTTCATGTTCTTGCGCAAAAAGAGGTCATAAAGTACATTGGGAGATACGGACTGCTACTCACTGTGGTATTTGTATGCCCTGCATATACCGTAGAGTCGCATTAAATAAAATTGGTATTGATAATGAAAATATAGGTACAGACCTGTTTGTTTCTAAAAAAACATTAAATAAATTACCCGATATTCCTGCATTTCTTGATTATATGAAACAACCTTTTAGTATTGAAGATATTGAAAAAAATCTTTTAGTAAATGGAACTTTGCCGTTAGATAAAATACGAGAGTATGCTAATGTTGTATATCGAACTCGCAACGAAATAAACAAGTGGATTGAAGCAAAAGGGAGTGATGAAATAAAAAAAATGTTAAGTTTATGATTGATGTTCATTGCCACTTTGATATGGCTCAAAGCCCCGAAACATATATTGCTGATAATGAAAAGAAAGGAATAAATACTATTGGGATGACTAATCTGCCAAGTCATTTTTGTATTGGAATTGACCATGTAAAGTTATATAAATATATTCGGCTTGCATTAGGATTACACCCATTATTAGCCAAAGAACATTACAAAGAATACTCTAAATTTAAACAATATATTGATAAAACTTCATACATAGGCGAGATCGGTTTGGATTTTTCACGAGAAGGTTTTTCTACAAAGGAAATTCAGATAAAAAGTTTTGAATTTGTTCTTGATTTCATAAAAGAAAAAAACAAAATATTAAGTTTACATTCGAGACGAGCCGAAAAAGAAATTTTGCAAATGTTGCTTGATAAAAATATTCAAAATGCTATTTTTCATTGGTATTCAGGCTCGCTATCTACATTACGCAACATTATTAATAACGGCTTCTTTTTTTCAATAAATTCGGCAATGATTCAATCTGACAATGGGAAAAAGATTATTTCTGAAATTCCCAAAGGATTAATACTTACAGAAACAGATTTTCCTTTTATAGAAAATAGTAATATAATCAATATACATAATTACTTGTCTCAATTATGGAGTATGTCGCTATCAGATGTAGAACATATCATTGATTCAAATTTCAAGAAACTAATAAGCCAATTAAACAGTTAAAATCAAAATATTATGCCCGAACAACAAAACACAGAATACAAATCCATTTGGAAAGACGAATATCTTAAATGGATATGCGGTTTTGCCAACGCGCAGGGCGGTAGAATTTTTATCGGCAAACAAGACAACGGTACGATTGTTGGCTTGAAAAATTCAAAAAAACTATTGGAAAATTTGCCCAACAAGATAACCACTATTTTGGGTATCGTTGCCGATGTAAACTTGCATGAAACCGCAGACGGCGATTATATAGAAATTGTTGT
>JAIROC010000550.1 GCA_031257735.1 Bacteroidales bacterium
GAAAATCCACTGGAACCATGACCGGGGCAAGGACGCAGAGTCCGCCCCGTGGTATAACTTGGGATTAAGTTATAATATGGACGAAGGAACACGGATAAACGACCACCATTTGACGCTGGAGGAAAAGATGCAGGCGAGGAGAGAAATGTAAATGGAAAATGGAATAGAACGGTTAGCGGTTAAAACAAAGCTTGTTTCTCTCGATAATCTTTACCTCGATCCCAACAATTTTCGGCTAATTCATGAAACCGATCAAATAAATGTTCCCGATGAAAAAATTCGGGATAGAGATGTTGTAAACAGAACATATCGCTTAAACCTCGGTGATAAGAACCAGAATATCCAGGATCTTATTGACAGTTTTAGAGCCAATGGATATTTGCCGGTTGATCAAATTCAAGTCAGAGCCCTTTCCGATACAGATTATGTTGTAGCAGAAGGCAATCGCAGGGTGTCGGCCTTAAAATATCTTTATTCAGAATATACACAGAAAAGCATAGATTTAGGCAAGCTTGACCCCGGCATTTTCCAGAATGTCCCGGTGGTTATATATGAAAATTCCGATAACACCCTTTATTTAACGCTCATGGGACTAAAGCATATAAGCGGCAACAGAAAGTGGGGAGAGTGGAACCAGGCAAAACTGCTGGAAACACTTCTTGTTACTCATCATTTATCTGAAGACACTATTTGTAAACAAGTGATAATTTCAAAAAAAGAACTGCGCAGCAATATCCGGGCGCTTGCCCTTGCAAATCAATATCGAAAATCTGATTATGGCGATCAATTTAACGAATCCATGTTTCCTATTTTCCGGGAGGCGTCACGAAATGTTGAATTAAAAGAGTGGATTGGATGGGATGATACTACCAACCAGGCAAAAAATTCCGCAAACTGTGAACTGTTTTTTAGCTGGTTATCGCGGGAGCCAATTGAAAACGATTCCGATTCAGAATATTCAGGCAGAACTGAAAATTACCAGGAACCTGCAATTTCCAAGCGTGATGACATCAGAATTCTATCAAAAATATTGGATGATAAGAATGCCCTGAAAAATCTTGAAGAATATAGAAATTTACATGAAGCTTATAGAACCAGTGATATAATTTTTAAGGAAAAAATAAGGGATGCCATATCGTCTATTGCGGCAGATGTTTCAGTCCTGGAGCAGCTTTCCATCACGCAGGATCAAACCCCTTCACTTGAAGAATCTTTAAGTAAATTAAGGGGCATTATTGAAAAAACCCGCAGTATCAGCTTTCAGGGAGTGGAGAGTAAATCGCCGTTTTATGATCGTATTGACAACCACTTTTCATGGATTAAAGTTGTTTCTTACCGCGGGCTGAATGATTTGGAAATAAAGACGCTTTCCAAAATAAATCTTTTCGCCGGCTTAAATAATACCGGAAAAAGTTCTCTATTGGAGGCCATTTATTTGCTTTGCAAGCAAAATGATTTCAATGGTTTGGTTGACGTTTTGCGCATAAGGGGTAAAATACAGGAGGATCATATATCGCCAAAATGGCTGGCTGATCAAATCAATCAAATCATTAAAATAGAAGGAGAATTCGATAATAAAATCAGCAAAATAGAAATTTCCCAGTCCATTGAAAATGATATAAATATCGACAGGACTCATTATCTTAAAACTATTGAGATTGACACGGAGTATGAGCATTACAGGCTGGAGTCAAACACCCGGATATTTCAGGGCCGAAACCGTGAAACAAATTCTGAATCCATAAAAATATTGACAAAGGCTATTTTCAGTAGTCCTTTCTTCCTCAATGAATCGTATCATTATACTATGTTCTACAATAAAAGCGTACAATCAAAATCCTTGCCAAGAATTAATGAATTTATTAGAAACAAGATTGTTCCTACTATTAAGGACATACGACTTGTCGATGAATTCCAGAGATTCCTGGTTGATGACGACAAATTTGAAAAAGAAACAATGGATTTAACTAATTATGGCGAAGGATTACAGAGAGTGTTTTTTATATCCCTCTTGTTTGCATCCGCCGAGAACGGGATAGTTCTAATTGATGAATTCGAGAATGCTATTCATGTAGAGCTATTGGAGAATTTCTCTCAGTTTCTTTATGTGCTGTCAAAAGAATTCAATGTACAGGTTTTTATAACAAGCCATAGCAAAGAATGTATAGACGCATTTATTAAATCAATCTCAAAGGAAAATCTGATTGATTTTACTTTTCATGCTCTTGTTAATCAGGGTAATAATGATATTGCTGTTCGTGAATACGATGGTGAAAAGTTTTTTAGACTCCTGGACGCCGGCGATGTAGATTTGCGGAGAGCAAAATGAGCAAGGATATTAATGCCTTATTAATATTTTGTGAAGGTCCCCATGATACGGCTATACTTAGAACCATATTCAGAAAGATATTAAATTATAATATCGTTTCAGATAAATTTTCAGAAATGCCATACCCCCTTGATTTCCTGTTTAAACGTATGGTGTCTAAACATAACTATGATGATTTATCCCTTGATATGGTTCATAAATTTCATTTGCCAAGTGAAATATTAAGAAATGAAAATAATATTGTCTTGTTATTCGAAAGTACAGGGAAAAACCAATACGCACCAGTCAAAAACCTGCTAACTGATTATATAAGTTTATTCCTGGAGAACGATGTTTTTTCAGCAAGTGCAAAAGAAATTATAAAAAACAGTAAATATTTATTTATATTTGACGCAGATGAAGATGGCATTGAATATTATAATGCTCTGCTTAAAAGAGAATATACCAAATTTAGTAACATTGACTTTTTAAACACGGAATTATCGTCTTTTTTTTCTGCTCATGGAAGATTCAATCAAGACAAGGCTTTGTATATATGGAGTTCAACACTAGATAAAGGCACTTTGGAAGATATTCTTGTACCAATTATGGAGTATAAAGATGCGACCAGACTATTAAAAGAAAAAGTTAAAGAGGCGCTAAAAAATATTTTCAATTGGGAAATTTCGGAATCTGACAGAGTCAAGAACAGAGCCGAATACCATAAAGCCCTCTTAACAGTATCAGGGCAAAAAGAGCGTCCGGGAAAATCATTAAATGTAATATTAAAGGATAGAGTGCTCTTTGATACAGAAGATTTGAAGAAATCTCCTTTAATTCAAGAATTTATTAAATTTCTTAAAGCGTTTTATGAAGGATTATAATCTATGCTTAAAGCGGAACTTCTTGAAATAATCGCCAACGGCGAAAATTCTGTCGTTGAATTCAAACGTGATGATTTAAAACCTGAACAGCTTGCACGGGAAATTGTGGCTTTTGCCAATGCCTATGGCGGGAAAATATTTATTGGCGTGGAAGATGACGGCGTTATTTCCGGGCTGCGGCACACCAATACCGAGGAATGGACGCTTAATGTATTCCGTGACAAGGTATACCCTCAGTTAATCCCATTGTATGAAGAGGTTCAGACTGATAGCGATAAAAAGGTGGCGGTTATAACCGTGCCAATGGGAACATCCAAGCCTTATGTTTTACGCCATAATGAAAGCGAACAGATATTTATCCGAATTGCCAGTAGAACACAGAAAACCGGACGGGA
>JAIROC010000568.1 GCA_031257735.1 Bacteroidales bacterium
GGAGAAGACTAAAAAGAAGCAGTGACGAAAGCGCAGGAGACATTGAAAATACAATCATTCATGTCTGATGTTTTTTCAATGCGGAAAAGGTTCTATGAAATATTACAAAACAGGTAAAAGAACCCTTGTTCAGCGACATGCAATCGACAAACTTTGCAAATTTGTCGATAATGTCTTCCGTTGCATAATGTACAGTTTTGAGACGGAAGATGAATTTAACTACAAAAGTTATTGAAATTAAATGTTAATTAAAAAGTATTATTATGAGAAAGATAAATTTTTATCTGATTATTTTGGTGGTCTTAGGAACCGTTACTGTTGCGACGATAAATGTCACATTGAACTCGAATGCTCCAGTTGTGTCAAATTTGACATTGCAAAATATGGCGGCTTTCACCGATGAGTCGTCTGTTGAGTGGGGCTGTGCAGGCGTTCCAACTCATATTCGTCATAAAACGCTTAAATCTAGAGTTTGTATAATAACATTCTGGAGAACACATTTGAGTTGTAAAAGCGAGAATAATGTTTGTTGTGATCCCGCAAAACAAACGGATTGTAATGGGTCTAGTAGATGTATCTATCTAGTTCCGATTTGTGGAATTTTTTTGGGGGGAAAGATAATATAACTTTCGTGTTTTTAGTCTTCCCCCCTTTTTTATAAATAAATAAAGAATATAAAAATGAAGTTAAAGAATATTGTTTTTAAGATTTTTTTATTCATCGCGTTGTGTGTTATTTATGGTTGTAATAGGAGCGAACTTCTTCATAAAGACATGAATTACACCGTTATAGATATTGATGCAAAAAAATCCATAACCGAAATAGGGATGTCTGAAATTTTTTCTACAATTGAATATATTCCTCTTGAAACGAATGATGAACATTTAATTGGAGAAATGAGCCAAATATTTGTATTTAAAGACCGTCTCTATATGGCAGATATACGTCAGACACAGTCTGTATTTTGTTACACCAAAGAAGGCAAATTTTTGTACGAGTTAAACAGAAAAGGTCAGGGACCAGGAGAATATATCTCACTGGATAATATCGGTATTGACCATGATAAAGAACGCTTATTAATATATGCGGGAAATATGCTTCTTGAATATGATTTGGACGGGAATTATATCGAATCACATAAAATTGATTTATGGGCAAATGATTTTTCCTATATTGGCAATAATCGTGTTGCTTTTTATGGAGATTATGCTACTAATACGGAATATGAAAAAAGACAGATAACGCCTAATTTGTTTATAGTTGAGGATTACAATAATGTTATACATACCGATATTCATTTTCCATCAAGCGCTAATATGTCTGCTTTGACATCTAGTCTCAATTACTTTTCAAACAGTAATAATGGAACTGTGACGCTACTGAGCGCTTATAATGACACCATTTATTATGTGACGGCTGACACCCTTAAACGTGCATATTACATAGATTTCGGAGATATGAAAAAAAACAAAAATTTCTATCAATTAATTTACAGTCCAACAGCGACAAGAAAATCTATACACGAATATGAGATGAATCATGATGTGTGTAATATCATTACTGTATCCGAAACAAAAGATTGTTTTTTCTTTGCATATTATCACCGGAATATCTATCATTATGTTTTTTATTATAAAGATACGAAACGGATAATTGATGTATATAAAAAATATACCGACGAAATAGAACCAATTTATCCAATTGTGGATGATATTTACGGTATCCGGTTTGCAATACCATCTTGTACAGATGGACATTCGTTTTACAGTTATATTGACGCTTATGAAATTGCCGAAATAAAAGCATCTATAACTGATATTGAGTTAAAGAAAAAATTTGAAAATTTATCAGAATATGATAATCCTGTAATAATAAAAATGACTCCTAAAATTAAGTGATAATGAAAAATATATTTTGCATATTTTTAATATTTGCATGCTGTCGCATAACAGGACAAACGCATAGTGGAATGGTTTTGGTTCCCGGCGGGAAACTCAAAACACAGTCGAGTACAATAGATGTCAAGGGTTTTTATATGGATACATGTGAAGTAACAGTTGCCGATTTTGAGAAATTTGTAAATTCGACCTCTTACAAAACAGATGCGGAAAAAAACGGAACAAGTACTTGTTATGGTGGACAGTCGATTGCTAATGTTACATGGCGATGTAATACTATGGGCAAGATTCGTCCTGCAAACGAATACGACCGTCCGGTGATTCATGTAAGTTATAACGATGCAATGGCTTATGCCAAATGGGCTAAAAAACGATTACCTACCGAAGAGGAATGGATGTATGCCGCGTCTCATAAACGAGGAGGACGCACTAAACAAATTGCATGGTTCAACAGTTTAGCGAGAGACATTCATCCGGTTGGCAAATTGAAACCAAACAGTCTTGGTATTTATGATTTGTTTGGCAATGCTTATGAAATAGTGAACACTGTTAATGAACAACAAAAATTGTTTAAAATGAAAGGAAATTGTTTCCTTAGTGAAGACAATATTGATATTGAAGAATATGCAGTCGCTCCTATGTCGTCTACGTCTCACATAACAGGGTTCAGATGCGTAAAAGATTTGTAAAAATTATGAAAAGAAAATATTTTAACATTATTATATTCGGAATAATTGGAATATATGTGTGGAAGAAGCATTAAAACCTTGTAACTACTCAGGAACTATTCTTAATAGGAATATTAGCCAAACAATTCAAAGCGAAGAAGACATCCTGTCCATCTTTGATGGTAGTATCAATAATAGAACGCAACCAGGCAAACCGTTCAGCGCCCTTTCCCTCAGGGTTACGGAACTGCGAAGAGACTTTTGTTTTAACGGATTTTGGTACAGGATAGTTCAGATACACAGGATTTAATGTCAAAAAAAGCTCAATTTGTGGCAACTAACAAATACAGTCAAAAAATGTTACTATTTTGTAATTAAAAATATAAGTAGTATCTTTGTAGCCAATAAATATAGCTATTATGTATCTACAACGTAACGTAACTCACATAAAAGGAAAGGAATACAGGGCAACACTGCTGTGTTCCAAATATCGTGAAGGGGGTAAAGTCAAGACAAAAGTGGAGGCAAATCTTTCACATTTATC
>JAIROC010000598.1 GCA_031257735.1 Bacteroidales bacterium
TGTTATATTTTACGTCATTGTAAGGATTATTGATTCTGAAAAGTTTTATCGGATAATAGTGATTGATTATTCTGTTTTGTAACTATTCCTCAGGAACAATAAATATTAAAATAAGATAAAGCAATAATCCACATCCGACAAATAAGATGGATAAAATAAAAAGTACACGAATAACGGTAGGGTCAATGTTTAAATAATCACCTAATCCGCCGCATACGCCGGCAATTTTTCTGTTTGTTCTACTTCTGGTTAATTTTCTGTATGTCATAATAAGATATTTATATTTCAAGGGTTAATTTATCGTAAGCCAAAAACATATTTTGGGGCAAACATTTATTGTATTTTCTGTAGGAAATATAATGACTGATATGTGTAAAATAAGTTTGTTTGGCTTGTAAATGTTCAGCAACAAGCAAGGCTTCCTCCAAATTAAAATGGGAATAGTGTTTTTCAATTCGCAGGGCATTAATAATAAGTACCTCTAAATTTTTCAATTTATCTAATTCTTTGGGTTCTATATAACTTGCATCGGTAATATAAGCCATATTGTCAATTCTGAATCCCAGAATAGGCAAGTGATGATGCATAACTTCAACAGGAACAATCGTAATATCATTTATTCTAAAAGGCGTATCTCCTACAATATGAAGATTTAATTCGGGAATACCCGGATATTTATTTTTATTGAACGCATAATAAAATTCTCTTGTAATGGCATTGCATGTAATTTTGTCGGCATAAATATCCATTGCTTTTTTTTGAACATAATTAAAAGCCCTAACGTCATCCAATCCTGCAATATGATCTTTATGTCCGTGAGTAAGCAAAATAAAATCCAAATGCTTTATTTTTTCCTGTAACATTTGTTGTCGAAAATCGGGACCTGTATCAATGACAAACTGTTGTCCTTTATGCGAAATGAAGATGGAAGAACGTAAGCGTTTATCGTGTGTATCTTTCGATTGGCATACTGCGCACGAACAGGCAATAACGGGGACTCCCTGTGATGTTCCTGTTCCAAGAAAGATAATTTTCATGTCTTTAATTTATTTACACAATTCGAGTATTTTTTTTACCGTATCTGCGTTTATCGTAGCATTTTCTCCAAGTCGAATACCGCGTTTATAAAAACGATTTGCTATTTCCTCACATACATCATCTCCAATATTGTGCTCCGATAATTTTGTCTTTAATGGCAAAGAACGGTAAAATTGTTCTGTCTTTTCAATGGCGAGCGCTATCTTTTTATCTTCGTCCGATTCGGAGATATTCCAAATACGTTCAGCGAATTGTAACAGTTTTTTACGTTTTTCATTTTTCATTATACGTAATAATGCAGGTTCAACAATGACAAGTGTTTCTCCATGCGTTAATCCTGTCAATGCGGTAAGTTCGTGTCCTATCATGTGAGTTGCCCAATCTGAAAAACATCCCATAGAAATAAATCCGTTCAATGCCATGGTAGCAGATAACATAAAATTAGCCATTTGCTCATAATCGTGTTGATTTTGTCGGATTTTAGGCGCAATTTCAATCAAGGTTAATAATAATCCTTCCGCCCATCTGTCCATAAGCGGCGAATTGTTTTTATCCACCAGATATTGTTCCATAACGTGAATAAAACTGTCGGCAATACCGCAAGCAATCTGAAATGGGGGAAGAGAAAAAGTTGTAGACGGGTCTAAAATAGAGAATTGAGGATAAGCAGACTGAAAGGCATATTTTTCACGGGTGTCCAAATTCGAGATAACAGCTCCTTCATTCATTTCTGACCCCGTAGCGGGAAGGGTTATCACGTCCGCAAAAGGAACAGTACTCTGAATTAAAAAAGGATTTAAGACCAACTGCCAGGCATCTCCCGGATAGGGAATGGCAGAAGCTATCAATTTTGTTCCGTCCAACACAGAACCGCCTCCTACAGCAAGAATAAAATCTATATTTTTTCTTTTACCCAATTCGATAGCTTCCCGCAGAGTTTCTACTTTGGGATTGGGTTCTATTCCCCAAAATTCCATATAATTATGGTTAGCGAGAGCGGCTCGAACCTGTTCGTATACGCCATTTTGTTTTACGCTTCCTCCTCCAAAGGTAAGCATGATTCTTTTATCATGGGGTATTTCACTGCTTATTTTGGAAATACTGCCTTCTCCAAAGATCAATTTTGTTGTGTTCTGAAATGAAAAATTTCTCATAGTGAATGTATTTAAAGAACTAAAAAAAAAACAGTTTCGGGGTGTGGAAACTGTTTTTGTGGTGCTGACTGGAATTGAACCAGTGACCTGCGGATTTTCAGTCCGACGCTCTACCAACTGAGCTACAGCACCCTGTTTTTGTGAGCTGCAAAGATAGAAAAAAAAACATTACAAAAGTCATTTTCCCTAAAATATTTTTACACACAATAATCTCCCTCATTATAAGGATAATGAGAGATGATTTTAATGAAATAAAAAAACAGCAATTCTATAAGCCGGATTCTGTATGCTAATTTTTGTCAGCATTTCTGTCATTTATCTACAATATTTATCACTAAATATTTTTATCGACCTACCCTTCGGGATTGGACGAGCAGCCCTCAAGCCCCGATCTACATGGTCTTGCAACCCATAAGGTTTACCCCGCTATACAGTTACCTGTGCAGTGTGTGAGCTCTTACCTCACATTTTCACCCTTACCTTTCGGCGGTTATTTTCTGTGGCACTTGCTGTTCTTATCTTTGATAAGCCCTTCCTGTTAGGAAGTATGGCGCTCTGTGTTGTCCGGACTTTCCTCTACCCTGTGTTTCAAAGATAGCGACAGAACGAATTGCTGTTTCCTTCAAATAAAATCAATATTTCCTTTTCCTTTTCGAATGATTTCTATTTTTCCTTCCGTACAATCTACTACTGTTGACGGTGTATGGTCTCCATATCCGCCATCAATAACGATATCCACTTTATTTTCGTATTGTTCATAAATTAATTCTGGGTCTGTAATATATTCCAATATATCATCATCCTGCGATTTTAAAGATGCCGACATAATCGGATTTCCTAATTGTCCCACCAATGTCCTTGCCACCATATTATCCGGAACACGAATTCCTACGGTTTTCTTTTTTTGCATAAACTTGGGAACATTGTTGTTTGCTTCCAATACAAAAGTATAGGGTCCGGGCAATAGATGTTTCATCAATTTGAACACGGTATTATCTAATGGTTTGGTATATTCGGATAAATTACTCAAATCGCAACAAAGAAACGAGAAATTTGATTTTTCTTTTCTTTTGTTTGTCAGCGAACACAATCTGTCAAAGGCACGTGCATTATAAATATCACATGCAATAGCATAAACCGTATCGGTAGGGATAATAATCAATCCATCTTCTTTCAAGCATTTAATTACTTGTTGGATATGCCGTTCATTGGGATTTGTTTCGTAGATTTTCAGTAATATAGCCATAATATTTAAAAAAAGGGTAAGCTATTTATATCGCATCGCTCAACCATCTTACCCTTGCTACCTTCCGATCCTGGGGGAATTTAACAGGAGCTGATCGTATAAGACTTACCCGGCTGCAAAAGTACAACTTTTTTTCTTATCTACAGAAAAAATACAAAGAAATATTATAATTGCATGAAAATAAAAGAGAATAGACAAGTAAATGAGAGTTATAGATTATGTGATAGTACATGACAAAAAAAAAATGCTCTAAAGAAAATACGATTCGGGTTAGAAAGAATACATGAGAAGCAGAAAAGAAATGAAGGATCAAAAGAGGCTGTGTGAAAACACACAAAAGTGTCCAAACAAAGCCGTCATTGCGAGCCCCCACACTTTGTTCGGGACAGGCTCCGCGAAGCACCCGTAAGAGCAGCAGAGCTAATCCCTAACAATCAATGCGTTTTGGGGTAGGGATTAGCTCCGCTGCTCTTACGGGCGCTACGTCGCTGCGCTCCTCGCAATGACGATCTCTGCTGTTACGAAAATACTTTTCACACAACCTTGGTGGAGGGTGAGGTCTCGCAATAACGGCGTTGGTTATTTGTTTTCGTGCAGCATTGTCAAATTCAGGAAAAAGGTGTACTTTTGCAGACAAATAATAAAAATATATAAATGAAATTTCTATTTAAAGTCAGCATCACGTTTGTATGTGTTATGTGTTTATTTTCCTGTACTAATCGCAAAATTAGTGCGGATGCTTATGGTTCTTTTGAAGCGGAAGATATTATTATCTCCGCCCAAAGTGAAGGCATGATCCTTGATTTTTCCGTAGATGAAGGGCAGTCTCTCAAAGCAGGAGAATATATAGCAATGGTTGATACCATGATGTTGATTGTTCAAAAAAAGAAAATAGAACTCCAATTAGATGTTTTCCTGACACAGCAAACAACACTCCCTCATAAATTCAAACTATTAAACGATAGTCTCTTGAACGTTAATCGTGCCATAAGCAATATAGGTGTCGTATCTAAAGACAATAATTTATTGCAAAGCGTATTAGACAGTCTCCATAATCAGCGGCAAGATATTGAAAAAGCCATCGCTTCGCAAAAGAAATCTTTTTCGACACAAGTTAAGTTGCTGGCAATGCAAGCAGAACAATTGTATTTACAGTTACGCCAATTGAATGATGCGCTTTCGAAATGTATTATAACAAGCCCTATTAATGGAACTGCCATCACCAAATATATAGATAAATATGAAATAGCAGGTATGGGTCATCCGATAATTCGTGTTGCGGATTTGTCTCGAATGAATTTGAAAGTATATGTAACGGAAGACCAATTATCCTCTATTCAGTTGGGAGATAGTTGTGCCGTTTACATTGACGATGATGAGCATGAGCTTAAAAAGTATCGCGGAAAGATAATATGGATTTCAGCAGAATCAGAATTTACGCCTAAAATGGTGCAAACAAAAAAAGAACGTGTAAACTTGGTCTATGCCGTAAAAATCAAGGTGAAGAATGAAGGGAGCATAAAGATTGGCATGCCGGGCGAAGTTGTTTTTACTAATTTTGAATAGCGCTGTATGATACCCATAGAAATAACAGGAATATCGAAAAAATTTGGTCAAACCCAAGCCTTACAGGATATTTCTTTTTCTATTGAAGCAGGAGAACTTTTTGGATTGATAGGTCCTGATGGCGCAGGGAAATCAACACTTTTCAACGTATTGGTTACACTCATCCAACCCGATGAGGGTACGGCAAAAATTCAAGGATACGATTTAATTACTGATTACAAAAAAATACGACATATTATTGGTTATCTTCCCGGACGATTTTCTTTATATGGAAGTTTAAGTTGTCAGGAAAATTTGGAATTTTTTGCAAAGCTGTACGGGGAAAGTATAAAAAAGAATTACAAGTTAATTGCTCCTATCTGGGAGCAACTGCGTCCCTTTAAAAATAGAAAAGCCTCTGCTCTGTCAGGCGGGATGAAACAAAAATTGGCGCTTTGTTGTGCTTTGGTTCATAAACCCGCTATACTGTTTCTGGATGAACCTACTACAGGAGTAGACCCTGTTTCCAGACGTGAATTATGGGATATTCTTACTTTGTTGAAAGAAGAAAATATCACGGTATTGGTATCCACTTCTTACATGGAAGAAGCGATGTTATGTACAAGAATAGGATTGCTACAGTTTGGAAAACTTTTAGGCAGTAACACACCTAAACAAATACAAAACAACTACAAAGGATTTATCTTTGCCGTTTATACGGATGCCAATTATCAACTCTTGCAACATTTACAGGATTTTAAAGAAGTTCAAGACTTTTATGCCGCAGGACAACAGCTTAATGTTGTTTTGAATGATCTTTCGGAAGAACCTTTATTGCATTCATATCTTGAAACATTACCCGTGAAAATAAAAAACATAGAACAAATAAACCCAACGATTGAAGATTGTTTTATCCAACTAATGAAAATAAAGAAAAATGAATAAGTATAAAAATTTAATCAGACAATATCATGATTTTCCAAAACAGGGAATTATTTTTCATGATATAAATCCATTGTTATCCAATTGGAAAGCCTTAAAACAGGCAAGTACTAATTTGAGTATAAGTATTCAGGAGATAATGCCGCTTGTTACGAAAATTTTATGTGTAGAAGCGCGAGGATTTATTATGGGAGGAATTTTGGCATATTTATTAGATGCGGGTTGTGTTCCTGTTCGCAAAAAAGGAAAACTGCCTCCCTACCAATCAACGAAAAGTATTGATTACGCATTGGAATATGGAACAAACAGTATCAGCATGGACTTTTCCTTGCTCGAATATAATGATAAAATTGTTCTCTTTGACGACGTTTTGGCAACAGGAGGTACTGCAGAAGCCGTTTATTTGATGCTAAAAAAAGAAGTGGAAAAAGGAAATATTGCTCCTTTTGAAAAAGAGAATATATGTTTTGCATTTCTTTTGGAAATAGATGGTCTTGCAGGAAAAGAGAGATTATGTAATACTACTCAAGTATCTGCAGACAACATCATTTCTTTGATACATGTATAATTTCAATAAGGCATGAAATATTATATTATATCGGGCGAAGCTTCTGGAGATTTGCATGCGTCAAATCTCGTGAAGCAATTGTTTGTTGTAGACGATCATGCTCATGTTCGTGCATGGGGAGGGGATTTGTTGCGTGAACAGGGAGCAGACGTTATTAAGGATTACAAAGACCTTGCCTTTATGGGATTTGTAGAAGTGGCGATGAATATTCGTACCGTGTTGAATAATTTGAAATTTTGCAGGAAAGATATTATAGATTACAATCCTGATGTTGTTATTCTGGTGGATTATCCCGGTTTCAATCTGCGAATTGCAAAGTTTTTACACAAACAACAAATCAAAGTTTTTTATTACATCTCTCCTCAAGTGTGGGCATGGCACAGATCGCGGATTAAAAGCATAAAGAAATATGTAAATGAGATGTTTGTTATTTTGCCGTTCGAGAAAGATTTTTACGCAAAATATCACATGAACGTTCATTATTGCGGACATCCTCTTTGGGATGCAATAAAAAATATTACAGTGGCAAATGATTTCAGAGCCAAAAATAATTTGGATGACCGTATGATTATTGCCATTTTACCGGGTAGCAGGAAACAGGAAATTCAACGCATGCTCCCGACTATGTTAGAAGCAAGTAGTAAAATAGATGGGTATCAATTTGTCATTGCGGGAGTAGAACATCATCGTGATCTATATGCTTCTTTCACGAAACATTTTAATGTGAAGGTTGTTTTTCATCAAACATACGATTTATTGGCAAACAGTTATGCTGCCATAGTTACTTCGGGAACTGCAACATTAGAAACTGCATTGTTTAATGTCCCTGAAGTAGTCTGTTACAGGGGAAATTATATCTCATACTGCATCGCAAGAAATTTAATCAAGGGAATAAATTATATTTCTTTAGTAAACTTGATTGCTGATAAAGAAGTAGTAAAAGAATTGATACAACAGCAAATGAATTCCGAAACAGTCTTGCATGAAATCCAACTTATACTTGGAGACACGTTGCGAAGACAACAAATAATGGAAAACTATCACGCAATACAACAACTATTGGGAAACGGAAATACATCAAAACAAATCGCAGAACAAATCTATCAATTATTACAATAAATGCACGAAAGCACGAAG
>JAIROC010000022.1 GCA_031257735.1 Bacteroidales bacterium
CCATACTTTTATTATTTATTTAAATTATTTTCCTACTCTTACGGCTTCATAGGTATTGCCTTTTTTTATCGCTGCAAAGGTAGCAAAAAAACAATTACAAACTTTAAAATCTACAAGCATGTCGAAAAAAAGCATATAAAAAAGACGGAAGACATGAACAATCTTGTTTTTTATTGTTCACACACTTGGAAATCTAAAAACTTTCATGTAATTTTGCCGCAAAATTATTTGTAAAATACAAAAGATATGAACAATTATGTTTTCATGGAATAAGTATCCTTTATTACGCATTTTATTTCCTTTTGTTGTCGGGATAATCATTGTTTTTTATACCGATATTGCATTTCCTGTTGGCATATTATTTACGATTATGGTTTTGTGTATGCTTGCGGTCATGATATTGTACAAATTTCCAAGATACCATACAAGGTGGATAAATGGCATATTGATTATTGTTTCCATACTGTCATTTTCTTTGTGTTATACACGATTGTTTATCGACGAAGGAAAACCGCTTCAACTATTAAAAGAGAATAACACTACTGTGTTTATTGCTTCTGTCATTGAAAGTCCTTCCATAAGACCAACGACTGTCAAATTAATTGTTCAGATTAACAGTTATCAATATCACGATACCTTTCGAAATGATAACAGTAAAGCCGTTTTATATGTTGAACGGGATCAACAGGCAGAACAAATCGCCTACGGAGATAAATTGGTGTTTTATACCCATTTCATTGATCCTCCTACTCCTGCAAATCCACAGGCATTTGATTATAGAAGGTATTTGTCAATAAAAAATATCTATCTTACAACTTATATCAAGGCAAATGCGTGGCAAAAGATTAGTGAGAAAAATGGAACGGTCATTATGCAATTTGCTACAAATGCCCGTAATAAATTTTTGAAAATATTCAAAGAATGTAATATGGATGTACAGGAATACGGTATTATTACTGCCATGTTATTGGGTTATGATGATGAATTGGATGCTGATTTAGAACAAAAATACAATGCGACAGGTGTCAGTCATATTTTATGTGTGTCGGGATTGCATGTAGGAATTATTTATATGATCCTTTCTTTTCTTCTTCGTTTTTTTAATAAAACAAAAGGACAACGAATTTGTCGTTTGTTTATTCTTGGGGCAACAATTTGGATGTATGCCTGTATTACAGGGTTAAGTCCTTCTGTTATGAGAGCTTCCACTATGTTTTCTTTCGTTGCTATTGGAAATATGTTAGAAAGACGAACAAATATTTATAACAGTTTATTGACATCCATGTTTTTTCTTTTGTTGTGGAATCCTTTGGTAATTTTTGAAATTGGATTTCAATTTTCTTATTTAGCGGTATTTGGTATCGTTTGGATACAGCAACCTCTATATTTATTGTATACGCCGCGAACAAAAATAGAAAATTATATATGGAGTATTATGACAGTATCTTTTGCTGCACAATTGTTTACTGCTCCTTTATCTATGCTTTATTTTCATCAGTTTCCAAACTATTTTTTGCTCACAAATATCTTTGTCATCACATTAGCGCCTATTATTATTGGATTGGGTATTGGCGTTTTGGTCTTTTCTTTTTGGGGATTTGCTTATAAATGTCTTTCTCTGGTATTGATATTCTTAATAAAAGGAATGAATTGGATCATTTCAAGCATTGAAGCGCTACCTTATTCCGTTACGGGAAATATTGACTTGTCAGGGTTACAGGTTATCTTTATCTATCTGTTGATTATTTTTTTCATATCCGCACGTTTCTATGCGAAGAAATCATATTTATTTCAGGCATTGATTTTTGCTATTTTGATTATGGGATTGGATATGTACAAACAAATACAAACAGACAGTCAAAAGGAAATTATTTTTTACAGTGTAAAATCAGGATATGCTATCGATTGTATAGATGGACAAAATGCTGTTCTGATTTGCGATAACAATACAATCACTGATCAAACAGTATATGATTACAGTATTGAAAATAATCATATTTATCATCGGATAAAAAATACTGAAACAATAACAGGTCTACATTTCATACGTTTCCATAATAAGACAATTCTGATTATAGATCAAGCTGTTTATGCCATTCCTTTTAAACAAAAATTAAAGGTCGATTATATTTTATTACATAACAATGTGAATGTTTCTATTGAAACGCTGAAAAAGATGATAGACTTCAAAATGATAATCACCTCTGGAAAATATTCCTATTATCATCTTGCAAATATCAGGAAAGCATGTGCACAGCAAATCATTCCGTACCACGAACTAAAAAATCAAGACGCTCTAATTGTTTATTAATTTCATTGTTATTTGGTAGGGATTAGCTCCGATGCTCTTACGGGTTAAAGTACAATTATGAATTATGACCCGAAGCGAAGCGTAGCTAATTAGTGTCTGTCCGAAAACTATCAAACGTTTCGTATATTCGTCATTATGAGTTGATACATTTTGCAAACAGGCAGGATCGACATGTTGAATAATTACGCTTTCATAATGTCATTTT
>JAIROC010000074.1 GCA_031257735.1 Bacteroidales bacterium
ACCAACATTTTGTCCCTAACGGGACATTTTTCCTTCGCAATGATGACGCTGATTAAGCGGTTTCGTGCGTCAGCCTAATTCATAATTCATAATTGTACTTTAAAGACAGACACTAATTAGTGTCTATCTATAAAGTATAAAAAAGTAATCATCAACGCCGTCCAAACAAAGCCGTCATTGGTAGTGCAGCGAAGCGCCCGTAAAAGCAGCGGAACTAATTCTCAACCCCCCATTTTCAATTAAAAATTATATCTTTGCAGCACATTATTCGGAGAGAAACAAAATCTATGACAGAAGAAATAATCAATATCCATTCAAACGACCTTGTTAATATATACGGCATTAATAATGAAAATGTTGAAATCTTAAAACATTCATTTCCGCACCTAAGGATTACAGCCAGAGGAGACCAAATCTATGTTATGGGACAGGAGGACAAAATAGAAGACTTTCTCAATATCTTTTCCATCTTACTGAAATCCTACGAAAAATATGGTCGTATTACAACAAATGATATTCTTAACCTGTTGGAAAACAAAGAAGACTTTTTACAGACATTGGAATACGGAGGCACACAGGAAGACATTATCTTACACGGAAGAGACGGTAAAATTATTCGTGCTAAGACGCCCAATCAGATGAAGATGATAAAAAGTATTCGGATTAATGATATGTTATTTGCAATCGGTCCCGCAGGAACAGGAAAGACTTATACTGCCGTCGCATTAGCGGTAAGAGCATTGAAGAATAAGGAAATAAAACGTATTATATTGACGAGACCCGCAGTAGAAGCTGGTGAGAATTTAGGCTTTCTACCGGGAGACCTCCGCGATAAATTAGACCCTTATTTGCAGCCTCTTTACGATGCCTTACGGGATATGATACCCCCGCAACGACTATTGACTTATGTAGAAGATAAAACCATCGAAATAGCGCCTCTGGCATTTATGAGAGGCAGAACGTTGGATAATGCTTATGTTATATTGGATGAAGCTCAAAATGCGACGTCTATCCAACTGAAAATGTTTCTAACCCGTATGGGGAACAATGCAAAATTTATTGTTACAGGTGATTTGACGCAAATTGATTTACCTCGTAATCAGTCTTCGGGTTTATTGCAAGCTGCGCGTATTCTGCGTGATATTAAAGGAATTGATATTATACAACTTGATAACAGAGATGTTGTTCGTCATCGTTTGGTAACGTCCATTATTGACGCTTACGAAAAACTGAAAACAGACAATAATAAGGAGTGAACAGCGTTTTAAGGGAACATTTGTATAAATATGAAGAAATACATTCTTGTTTTACTGTTCAATATCTGTTTTCTCTGTTCTCATGCACAGACGGGCGGTGATGAAGTCTATAATTTTTTAAATCTGCCTGTTTCGGCGAGAGTTTCGGCTTTAGGCGGAAAACTGTTTTCCATACGGGATAATAATCCAGCCTTGGCGCTTATGAATCCTTCTATGCTTAATCCTTCCATGAGTATGGGAACTTCGCTTAATTTGGTGGATTACTTTTCCACATCTCTGTACGGACATCTTAATTATATTCACGCGTTTAAAGATATAGGGACATTCGATTTGGGACTTAACTTTGCCACTTATGGTTCTTTTCAGGGGTATGATATTTATGGAAATGAAACGGGAAAATTCTCGGCGTCAGACTTTGCGGTCATCATGGGATATGGTCGTGAATTTGTTGACAGTATGTTTTCAATGGGGATGAATGTAAAATGGATATTTTCCAAATATGAAAGTTATTTTTCGGCGGGACTTGGTGTAGACTTTGCCGCTTCTTATTATTCTGCTCCCAAAAATCTTTCCCTTACCTTATTGATTAGTAATTTAGGCGCACAATTCAAAACGTACGCAGGAGTTCGAGAAAAATTACCCTTTGAAATACAATTATCCTTTTCTCAACGCTTAAAATATATCCCTGTACGATACAACATTACCTTACAACATTTACAAAAGTGGAACTTATCCTATAAAGATCCGACAGACCCGTTTGCCACCATCGACGCAACAACAGGAGAAGTAGTAGAAAAAACCAAAGCACGTCAATTTGCAAATAATTTATTCCGACACATTGTCTTTGCTTTAGAAATAATGCCTGTGAAATACGTATCTCTACAAGTATCGTACAATTATAATGTACGGCAGGAAATGAGAGCTTACGAACGGACAGGCGTAGTTGGATTTGCATACGGAGTTGGAATACATGTTTATCATTTCGATTTATATTATGCACGTAATCACAATAACTTGGCTTCTGTCCCTAATCATTTTACCTTATCAACAAACATTGGAACTTTTTTAAAAAACAAATAAGACATGGCTATTTTCTTTGAAATACTGACAATTACTTTGCCCGCGCTGATTGTTGCGGGAACAGTTTATTTTACGATAAAAACAATATACGAAAAAGAACTGCGAAAAAAAACGCTGGAACTGAAATACAACTCAAAACAAATAATAAATCCTATTCGATTACAGGCATACGAACGATTAGCATTATTGTTGGAACGAATGAAACCTGATAGTTTGTTATTACGAAATACGGGTAATAATCTTTCAGCGGGACAATATCGAACGATTTTATTGACAGCCATTCGCAGTGAATTTGAACATAATCTTTCTCAACAGGTATATGTATCGAGCGCTTTATGGGCAGCGACCAGAAATGCAAAAGATGAAATATCCAAAGTAATTAATTTGGCAACAGGAAAAATCGGTTTAGACGCTTCTGGTTCAGATTTAGCAACTACAATATTGGATGTATATATGAAAATTGAACTTTCGCTGGCTGATGTTGCGCTAGAATTACTACGCAGGGAAATAAAAGAATTATACTGATTTGTATGCAAAAAAGACCAAAAGATAAAAACATTGTTTACGGCATACGTCCTGTCATTGAGGCTATCAATAATGACAAAGAGATAGAAAAAGTTTTACTTCAGAAAGGAGCGGGCGGAGAAAATTTCAGGGAATTGTTTCATTTAGTTCGGGAACGCAACATATTCTTCCAATATGTTCCTGTCGAACGACTGAATAAATATACGGGAGGAAATCATCAAGGGGTAGTATGTTTTATGTCATCGGTTGTATATCAGAGCATCTATGACATTTTACCTTCTTTGTACGAGACAGGAAAGACGCCTTTTCTGCTGGCATTGGACAAAATAACAGACGTTAGAAATATGGGAGCGATTGCACGTAGCGCCGAATGTTTTGGAGTAGATGCTATTATCGTTCCTTCAAAAGGCAGTTCACAATTGAATGAAGATGCGTTAAAAACATCAGCAGGAGCTTTGCATAAAATTCCTGTTTGCAGGCATGATAAGTTTCACGAGGTTTTGGTATATCTTAAAGAGAGTGGAGTAGAATTAGTTGCCTGTACGGAAAAGGCAGATGATATTTTCTATCAGCACGATTATATCAATCCCATCTGTGTTCTCATGGGGAATGAGTTTGATGGTATTTCCGCGCAATATTTATCGCTTTGCAATAAAAGAGTTCGTATTCCCATGACAGGAAGTTTAGCATCGCTTAATGTTTCAGTAGCAACAGGAATTATGTTGTTTGAAGTACTAAGAAATCGTCTGAAAGACTGAATAAGCTATCGCAGACTTTGCCTCCTGACTTTGACACTTTTTTATCCTTTATTTTGTTATCGAGCAATAAATAAAATGCTTGTATTCGTTTCTATAAAAAATAAACCCCCAAAAGAAAATTCTGGGGGTGTGCCTTAGTTTATCCCACCTAAGGGTGATATTTTGCTGCAAAGGTATAAAAAAAAAGTTAATATGAAAGACAATTTGACGAAACAATCCCTATCCGGAAATGCGTTGTTAGTTTCCCTTCGTATGTTCATGCTTTTGTTTTCTCTTACGCAAACACATATCCAGTATCTTTTTTTCGGTATTGTTGCAGAAGGTTCAAACCTCCTCTACTTGTTCCTTTTTAGAAGATTCAAATGAAGCGATAAATGTAGACAATGATTTATAATAAAACAAAATCAAGACAAACAAACCTATTGTAATACTACTGTCTGCGATATTAAAGATAGCGGGAAAGAAATTGAATACGGCGCCTCCCCAAAAAGGCAACCAATCAGGGAAAGTTATCGTAAATAAATCAAGTTGCAGCATATCTACAACTTTTCCCTGTAAGATGGGGGCATATCCTCCTCCTGCAGGGAAAAGAGTTGCGAGATGAATTTCACTTGAGCTAAATATTTTACCATAGAATACAGAATCAAAAATATTACCTATAGCGCCTGCAAGAACCAATGCAATTGCGATTAACAATCCCCATGAAACCTCTTTTTTCAGCATCTTATAGATTATCCACCCGATACCTACGGATGCAATCAAACGGAATACACTCAGGATAAGTTTTCCCCAAAAGCCTCCAAAGAAAACCAGTCCAAATGCCATTCCTTCATTTTCGATAAAATGTAATTTAAACCAGGAACCTATCAATTGAATTTCTTCACCTAAATACATATTTGTTTTCACCCAAATCTTGAAGACTTGGTCTAACAGGAGTATCAGGATAATAAGCGAAACAATGATAATTGATTTTCTTTTCACGTTTAGGTGATGTTTTAGTTCTTTTTCCTTTTTTCGTTTATTTTAGCATCGAAGGAGAGAGTAGCATGAGGCACGCTTCTCAATCTTTCTTTCGGGATAAGTTCCCCTGTTTGACGACAAATACCATACGTTTTATTTTCAATTCGGATCAGCGCTGCTTCCAAATTTTTAATATACTTTTCCAAACGTGCAGCCAAACGACCATTTTCTTCTTTGAATAGTGTTTGCTGACCTTCTTCTAACAGTTTAAAAGATGGAGATGTATCTGCAATATCATTACCGTTACTGCCACTTACCGCATCTATAAACAATTTCATATCTTGACGTGCTTTCTCAAGTTTCTCCAATATAAGTTCTTTAAATTCCTGTAATTCTTCGTCGGAATATCTTTTATATTCTCTTTCTTCCATAATAAATACCCTTTAGCGTTAATATAATTTACTAATAAAATGATTTACAACAAAATTGCTTTTTTTATTTACGTCGCCAAAGTTACAATAAAAAACAATAGGAATTGTACTTTTGTTATTATTTTCTTCTAATAGATGAGGCAATCCCTAACAATCAATGCGTTTTTGGTCAGGGATTAGCTAGGCTGCTTTTACGGACGCTTCGCTACGCTGCTACCAATGACGGCGTTGTTGGGACACTTTTGTTTGTTTTCACACAGCCTCTAACGGGCAATGTACGCATGTTCATATACGGGACTGACAAATAAAAAAGGGTGACATTAAATCACCCCTTTCTCAAATTCAATTATTAACACATATAACATATATAAACAAAATTCATTCTAAAAGATCACACCATCCAAATATATCTGGTTCTTCACCGTATTGAATAGCTCTTAATCGGATATAGAGTTTTTCACTCCATGGACCTGGATTAACTCCGTCGCCAAACCTATATACTTTCCCTGTTTCTCTATCTAAGATTTCGCCGATAGGAGAAATAACAGCAGCCGTTCCGCAAGCGCCTCCTTCTTCAAAAGTATCCAATTCATCCACCAGAATTTCTCTTTCTTCTACCTTTAATCCCATATCCACTGCCAAAGTACGAAGACTCATATTTGTAATGGAAGGAAGTATGGTATGTGATTTAGGTGTAATATAGGTATTGTTTTTTATACCGAAGAAGTTAGCAGGTCCAGCTTCATCGATTTTTGTTTTTGTTTTTGCATCTAAAAAGAGGCAAGAGGCAAAGCCTTCGGAGTGTGCACGTTCTCCCGGACGTAAACTTGCCGCATAGTTACCGCCTATTTTCACATATCCTGTTCCCAGAGGCGCTGCTCTATCAAAATCACGCACGATTTGCATCTTAACAGGTTTAAATCCTTCTTTAAAATAAGGACCGACAGGCGTTGCAAATACAACAAACAAATATTCATCCGCAGGTTTCACCCCTACACGTACTCCCGTTCCAATAAGTAAAGGACGAATATAGAGCGAACCGCCCGTTCCATAAGGAGGAATGTATTTTTCATTCAATTGGATAACTTCAAAAACGGCTTGCTTAAATATTTCATCAGGTACGCCTTCACACATAATTGCCGCTGCTGAACTTCTTAATCGTTTGGCATTGTCAGTCCAACGAAAAACACGTATTTTTCCATCTTTCCCTCGAAAAGCCTTTAATCCTTCAAAGGCTTCCTGTCCGTAATGAAGACAGGTTGCCGCTATATGAATATTTATCTCTTCCGAAGTAGATTTTTCTATTGTTCCCCACTGCCCATTTTTAAAGTAACAGCGTACATTATAATCGGTTTTGATGTAACCGAAAGATAGTTCTTCCCATTTAATGTCTACCATATCACTATAATTTTATATTTATATTACGATTATTTAGCATTCATTTATTTTCTGCAAAAGTATCTATATTTTTTTATTGTACGTACAAAAATCGGATAATTTTTTCGATACGAAAATATTTTACCTTGTAATTCGCTGTGTAATATTTCACTATCAATTCAAATGATTTTATTTACATTTATATAACAACAAGACGATTTTTCCGTTACTGTTTAGATTACATTCAAACGAATATGATAAACACAATGAAAATTATTTTTACAAGTATATTGCTCGGTTTGTTTATATCCAGCATTGCACAAAGCATTGCTCCTGTTTCTAATGACTTTGAAGCTGGAGTTGTTTTATTTAGAGTAACTGATGAATATGATGTCAGTCATATTCCCATGACGGAAGATGATTATGTTGATCCTGCTTTATTGCCCGAATTGTCGGATATTTTTGAGAGGTATGGAATAATACATCTTTCTCGTCCAGCGCTTGCTTTTGAACATCCTGTATTGTTACGTATTTTCAAAATGCAGTTTTCCTATACAGGAGGCATTGATATGTTGATTGAAGAGTTGGAAGCAAAAAAAGAAATTATACTATACGCAGAAAAAAATCCTTACAAGAAACCATTCTTCAGACCCAATGATCCTTTTTACGGGAATGTGGACAATGCTAACCTTAAATGGCATTTAGACAGAATATATGCAGAAGGAGCATGGCTTATTCAACAGGGAACACCCAATATTAAAGTAGCAATTGTCGATAATTATGTATGGGGGGCGCATCCCGATTTAAATATAGACTCATCCAATCTGTACAATGCTATTAACAGGGAAATAGGAAATGCCTCTCCGCCATCTAACTATTCCCAAACCCCTTCCGATACATCTTATGAAAATTCTCACGGAACCCATGTCTCAGGCTTGGTTGGAGCAATCAACAATAATAATACAGGTATTGCTTCTATTGGCGGAGGCGTAACGCTTATGGGCGTACGTGTTTCTGGTGATAATGGCGGGTCTATGGCGAGATCTACGGAAGGAGTAAAATGGGCGGTAGAAAATGGAGCGAAAGTTATCAATATGTCTTATGGTTCCTCCTATTATAGCAGGAGTGAGGAAGCAACATTCAGCGCATACGCTGAAGCTGGCGTTGTATTAGTAGCCGCAGCAGGAAATGAAGGAAATGAGGGAAATCCTTCCTCCTATCCTGCCTGCTATAGCAGTGTAATAAGTGTCGCAAGTATTGATGGAGATGAAAAATTATCGTACTTTTCACAATATGGAGCAGACAAAGCTGATATTGCCGCTCCGGGAGGTTTCATTAACAATTCACGCGCCTTTCCTAATATATTGAGTTCAACATACTGTAATTCTTATTTTTTGTCGGGTACTTATCCTTCTCTTTCCAATACTTACTATGACGGTATGCAGGGAACATCCATGTCTTCGCCTGTTGTTGCGGGTTTATGTGGGTTGTTGCTTTCGTTTGACAGTACATTAACTCCCGCTCAAATAAAAACACTGTTACAAACAACAGCTTCTCCGCTGCATCCAAATTCATCTACCAATATCGGAGGCAACGGTTATGTCAATGCTTTTGCAGCCTTGATGAAGTTAAGTGAAAATGTTCCTGTATTCAAGGCTTCTTCGGAGTTTTTAAATTGTCCCTATAATGAATACGTGGACAGTATTCTCGTTATCTCTCATCAGGAATGGACTGTCAATGGAAATGTTCCTGCATGGATGAATGTTACGGAGAAAAATTATTATGGAAATTCCAAACGCTTGGTTTTCCATATAGATAAAAATTTTTCAACTTATCCGCGTTCCTGTGAATTAAGTCTCTATTCTTCGGCTTTGGACAGTACCATTAAAATAACAATCTATCAAGTAAAACATCCAAATACAGTTGAAGTCGATAAGAATATTGTCCGTATCAGTAAAGGACAAAACAACATATCTTTACTGAATATTACAAGTAATGTTCATTGGTGGATGACAACAGGAACAATACCTTCATGGCTAACTATCAGCGATACGACAGGAGATACAAGCAAAATAATTACGTTTACAGCAACAACAGAGAATACGGATACTTCTGATAGATATTATTCATTTATTCTTTCGGGGGATGGCGTTTCGGATATTTATATGAATGTTATACAACATAACGAAGAACTCACTTTTTCGGTAAACAAAGACCTAATCACGCTGGGAAGTTCTAATCGTGCTATAGATACATTATGGATATTATCCAACACCGATTGGGTAATCACAGGTTATGATTCTAATTTAGTGTCCATTTATCCTACATCAGGAAACGGATTTGGATATGTTGTTATAAAAGCTAAAACTTCAAATACTAATTACACGACCAATACGACAACAGGATTATTTTATTTAAATGGCATTAGTGACAAGATAATTATTGTTATTAACCAGCGGGCTGCTGATTTTTTACTTTTGCCCGAAAATTCATTTACCCTTGGACACGAACGAGGCGCGACTGTTGAAATTCCTGTTTATTCAAATATGTCATGGATAGTATTTACATCAGGCGATCCTTCATGGATATCTCCTGATATAACAAGCGGACAAGACAGTTTGAGAATTGTTTTTACGGCTCTTTCCGCAAACGAAACAGGTAAAGCACGTTCCATTAAATACAGTATCAAAGCAATTTCTTCTTTGCATTCTGTTACTATTACACAGAATTTTACAGATGACGTTTCCATTATCGCAAATAATAACTCAGAAAAAGAATCAATACAAATTTATCCTAATCCCGCAAATGATTTTGTAGACATATCAACACAGAAAAATTTAATTAAACAAGTTCAACTATTAGAAATTCTCGGTAATACAGTTCAAACTGTTTCTTTTACAGGAAAAGATCAAGTCAGAATTGACTGTTCAAATCTTGCTGCCGGACTTTATATACTGCAAATCGCATTAAACGACAATACAATTATAACAAAAAAAATATCCAAACAATAATTTAAATAATACATTAATGAATAAAGTAAAAATCAATACAATCAAACGAACCCTGCTTGTTTCCTTCACAGGAATATTATTGTTGAATACAACTATTTATACATCCAAAGCTCAAAGGAACTATGAAAATAATTATTTATTACAATCCCAAAAGATGAGTCGGCTGCTTCAGTTGATACATTTTGCTTATGTAGATACCGTAAATCTTGAAAAAATTGTAGAAAAGGGAACTATTGAAATGTTAAAAGAATTAGACCCCCACTCTACCTATATTCCGAGATCCGAAGTAACAAAAACCAATGAACCTTTATTGGGAAACTTTGAAGGCATTGGCGTTTCATTTCAAATAATAAAAGATACAATTGTTGTCATAGAACCTATTAAAGGCGGACCATCCGAACAGGTGGGAATACTCGCAGGAGATAAAATAGTGCAAATAAACGATAGCGTTGCAACCGGGAAAATATGTACAAACTCATGGGTATTCAGTAAACTGCGCGGTAAAAAAGGCTCAAGGGTTGTTGTGAAAATAAAGAGAAATACCAATCCAGAGTTATTATCTTTTACGATTATACGGGATAAAATTCCTATTCATAGCATTGAAGCCTACTTCATGATTAATAAGGAAACTGCTTATTTAAAGCTGGAACGTTTTTCACAAACAACAATGAATGAATTTATTCAGGCAATGACAGAACTGAAAGCTGCAGGTATGAAAAATTTGATTTTTGACCTTCGAGAAAATACAGGCGGCTATCTGAATACGGCTATAGATTTGGCGGATGAATTTCTTCCCAAAAACACTTTAGTGGTCTATACAATGGATAAACAAAAAGATAAACAAACATACAACACGCGCAAAGATGGTATTTTTGAAAGAGGAAAGTTGGTTGTACTTATTGACGAATATTCAGCCTCTGCAAGTGAAATAGTTTCGGGCGCTATACAGGATTGGGATAGGGGAATTATTGTCGGAAGACGTTCTTTTGGAAAAGGGTTGGTACAAATTCCAACCATGCTTCCAGACAGTTCTGTTATCAGATTAACTACATCCCGTTATTATATTCCAAGTGGACGTTATATTCAAAAACCCTACGAAGGTGTAGAAGATTACAGCCGTGATGCTATTAAACGATATAATGCAGGAGAGTTAACCCATGCAGACAGTATTCATTTTCCTGATTCTCTTAAATATTATACTGCAAAAAACAGAATTGTTTACGGGGGAGGCGGTATTATGCCTGATATATTTGTTCCGATGGACACCATTAAAGTATCTAACTATTATTGGAAATTGTTCCGTAATAATATTTTCAATCAATTTGTTCTTTCATACCTCGCAGATGAAAAAAGTAATATACTGAAACAATATCCTACCTTTGAACTGTTTAATGATAACTTTCAGGTAAATCAGGAATTACGAAATAAATTTTACGATTATGCGAAAAAGGAAAATGTAACTGACTCTATTACTTTTGACTTCAAATCGTATTTGGATGGATTTATCGCTTCAAACAAAGATACGTTAAATAAAATTTTCACTTCTCAAGATGAAGTAAATAATAATGATAAGTTTCAACAAATGCTGACAGAATACATTGACACCGAAATTGAAAAGAAAAAACAAGCCGACCAAAATTTCGATACAGATGCACAAATTGAACGACAAATAAAGACATTGATTGCGCGTAATCTATACGATGCTAACAAATCTACCAAAATTTGGTTAACAATGGATGAAACATACAAACGCGCTCTCGAAATAATAAATGATACTAACTTATTCAAGAAACTAAAAATTACGTATTAGTTTGAAATCATAGCTTAAGTCATATAACGGAATTGACAGAACTCTTGACTTGGCACAGATTGGATTGTCGCGATTTTAATAGTTGTTTTAATCCGCACTAATATTGGCTATATGTTCCGCAGGGACAGCATTTTATTAATCGTATGCTTCAGCTTACGGTTAATAAAGTATTGTCCCTGCGGGATTTTCAGTCAATGCATAGTTTTATTCGCGACAATATCAATTTTTGGCGCTGTTTTTATAAATCGCTTATTATTAGTTCCTGTATCTGTCTCAAGTCAGGAGTTCTGAGATTCCTTTTCTTGTTGCCGTAGATTCTTTTTCCTGTTGCCGTAGATTCTTTTTCCTGTTGCTGTAAATTTCTTTCCTTATTGCTGTAAATTTCTTTCCTTATTGCCGTAAATTTCTTTCCTTATTGCCGTAAATTTCTATAAGGATAGCCGTAAATTTCTTTCCTTATAGAAATTTACGGCTATCCTTATGGAAATTTCACCCTATCCTTCAATAGAAACCTTACATCGGCTTATCTATTGTCAATCAGAAAAATACCTTTTTTTATCAGTCGGTAAAAAATGACAACATAAAATGGAGAATCTTTTCCTCCGCGCAACAAGAAATACAAAGGAATTAGTCTGAATGGAAAATGAATAATGAAAACAGTCATCTTTCTGCCAAATGTTTGTTTTTTTCTCTAAGGACAAGTCATAGTTATTCCCCTCATTTAAAGATAAATGATTTTTTATTTTTAATATTAGTGCGCTTCCCTGAGATGAGTTTTCGGACAGATAATATATTTCAAAAAATTTTTATACATATATTTATGTATAACATATCAAGTTACCCTTTTCCCGTTTACGCTTTCAAATTCAAATTCTCTGTCGAAATCACTTTAACAGCATTAATTCCACACATAATAGCACATTTTGTTTTTCTGATTTCTCTCAAATCATTCGGGCTCATATTCCAGCTTTCAAATGGAGTCCTACATGAATAGTTTGGGGCTGAAAAAATCAGATAAGCTAATCGTTTTTTGTCAATAATACTATAACTACGAAACAAATCTAATGTTTGCAGCAGTTGGTTTCGTGCCGATTTCAATTCTTTGCCGAGATTTTTTCTCTTTGGGTATTTCAATTCCAGAAAAATAACCCAAGTTTTATTTGAAGTAATTGTCGGATATAAAATTCCTTCACAGTGTGATATGTCAGTTGTTGTGCCCAATAGTTTTGTATTATCTTTAAAAACGACAAAATTTATCTTTGCCAAGGGCGTATTATTGATAATGAAAGCCTTTATATCGGCAGGTTTCGTATTTGCCCATTCAACTCCTCGTGTTTTATTCGTTTGATTGGAGTAATCCATTATATAGATTTTTTCAGCATTATCGGTGTAAAAGTCAGGAACAGTTTCAGCAAATGTGGCTTTAATTTTACGCTCCATCATCATCATAATACTTTAAGAAGGTATAATAATCATCCATCAATTCTTTCATCTCTTCGTCAAAATAATTGCTGCCGATAAGTCCATCTTCCTGTTGGATTTTCACTAATTTTCCCTTTTCTATTTGATAAATAGAAACATCATCTGGATTTATCAGTGCGGATTTACAGACAACTAAACTTTTATCTTCATCATCCATTTTATCAAAAACAATTTTGCCTATCATACAATTATTCAACGCATAAAGAATATAAGGACTATGCGTGGTTATAGTCAACCTGTGATTTCTTTCATTATCGACACATTTATTCAACAAATAATATACTAAATCGCGTTGCGTTTTTGGGAAAAGGTTTTGTTCGGGTTCTTCTATAATAAATAGCGTATCATGAGCAGAAAATAACATTTTTCTTACCTTATCATATTCTTCAACTAATCTAAGAACCTGTTCGTCTTTTGCTATTAGTTTTTCATTTATTATATCCATTTTTTCTTTACCTGTTTCAGTATTTTCATCGGAATATTTTTTTAATATCAATTCTTCAACTAATATTTGATTAGTCTTTCTTATTTTTTCTTCCAATAGCTCAAAAGAAATATTTTCGTCTTTACTGTAAAATCCGTTTGTCAAATAATCTATTGTAGCAATTAAAGGAGTAATAGATTGTAATCCACTCGAAGCATTAGACAACAGAATATCATACAATTCTCCATTTTGCTTATGCAGAATATGGTCTTCATCTGAATTTTCATCGTAATAGTATTCCAAATCCAAATTTAAAATAGAAAGGGTATTCTCTTTTGAATAGTTCTTTTTCTCGTCAAACCAATCAAACATAAAACTGCGAATATTTGTGCTATCAAATGTAACCTTTTTTACTTCAGGTAAAATAATCATATTTCTTTCAGAAGGAATATAAGACAACTTACTTCTTTGATAGGCATATCGATTTGTCCAATCAATAGAAAATTGTTTGTCGCTATATTCTATTTTTACGACATCACTTTGGAAAGAAATGTATCTATTCTGATTTTTAAAATAGCCTTTAAGTTTATGAAAAGATTCAAGTTGCTCTATAAAATAATGTCTATTATCCTGATATGTTTTTAGTGATTGACTTGTTGCTACATCTTTCTCCACCCAAGTACAATAACTGATAATTTTGGCAATAGTACTTTTACCACTGCTTTGTTGTCCCATAAACACGTTAATCTTGTTGAGACTTAAGTCCGCCTCTCTTATGGGACCGATATTTCTGATTTTTATTGTTGTTGTCATATTTTTTCTATGTTTAATTTTGATTTATATTCTTCTTTGCAATGTTCGACACTTTATTTGAAAACTCCTTTTCTTCGGCAATCATTACACTAATTTGGTCGGCAAGCCCAAGCGTTAAGAGTTCTTCCTTATCACCATGCAAAAGTTTGGCAATAATAGAGATATGCTCTTTGCCAGCACGACAATTGCCTTTCTCAATTTTACAATACGAAACGGTATCAATATCCAATACTGCCGTCAATTTTCGCTGCGGAATTTGGCGGTCTTCGTGTAATTGTTTTATCCTTTCATTGAACATCATAACTTATAAATTTATTGTCTTGCAAATTTTTGGCAAATGTACGAAATAAACAAATATATTCTTCTAAAAGGAGAAAAAACTTATTCATCAAAAAGGAGAGTTCATTGAATATCATTAAATTATTTGTTTATAAACTAATTTCTTATTTGTTTAAGGAAATCAAAAAAGAATACCTCGCAGAGACAATCCTTAGAATCCTTAGAAATCTCTTTCAGGTAAACCTTTAAACCATTTATTTACAAGACCGGTATTTGGAAAAAGAATTACAATAGCCGTAAGCACAATGATTTTAAAATCAATCCAAAGGTTTTTATGTTCTTTGTACCACATTTCGCAATTGCCTTTGTAAGGCGCTATTATGTTGTCATAAAATTCTCTTGGCGGCATGTTGGCATTAGATATCAATTGTTCTTCATCTCTGAAAATAATAGAACCTATGCCTGTAATACCCGGCTTTGAATGATATACTTTTTCCTGAATATCTTTTGAATAAGCGTCAAATTCCGATTGCAGTAAGGGACGCGGTCCGACAAGACTCATGTTTCCAATCAAAACATTTATCAATTGAGGTAATTCATTGAGTTTGGTTTTACGCAAAATCTTTCCAACAATAGTTACGCGAGGGTCGTTACGAACAGTGAGCGAACCTGTTCCCATCTTTTCACTGTCTTTAAGCATGGTGGCAAATTTCCAAATATAAAAAGGTTTTACATTGGCGCCCACACGCTTTTGAAAGTAAAAAACCTCATGTTCTCCCGTTAACAGCAAAGCAATACAAACAGGAATAAATAAAGGTAACAAAATAATTAATGCCATCAAGGCGATACAAAAATCAAATAAACGTTTAGTATATTTATACATTGGATTACATTTTTTGGTCAAGGTTTTTCCCTGTTTCTATATGGTCAAAATTAGGTAAATATTGTCCTAACAGGTTTACTATTTCTGTTTTTTCGACATAGCCATGACTAAACAGCGCCTTAATCTCTTTGATGATAGTGTCCAACTCTTCCGATGTTCGTCTATGTGCATTCTTGATAACGCCTAACTTGGCAAAAGTATGAATATCCAATACTTCATTGTCAGTATAAAATTCCTCGTATGGTTTTTCTCCTGAAGTATCGGAATGAAAAAAGTAAACAGGATATGCCATACTTGCATCTGTGAGTTGTGCTGCTTTCTGTCGGGCTTCTTCTTCTGATGCACAGGTCTCAACTTGCCATCCCCAAGTTTCTAACAACTTACAGGCAATGTCCGAGAAAGGTTTCATATCGTTTATGTCTAACTTCGGATAAAAAATATCCCCCGATTTACCCAAAACCGATGCAATCAGGCAAAGTTGTCCAGCCTCCTCCGGCGATACAAAAAATCGCTTTACATCTGTAGGACACGACCATGCCTGCTGTTTGGCAAACCTTTCGAGAAAACCAAACGGTAAACTGCCGTTTGAGAAAGCAACATTGGCAAAACGGGCTGTCGTAACAGGTATTTTGGAAGCATAAGCCAAAATTACTTCTTCCATCAACTTTTTGCTTGCACCCATAATGTTTACGGGATTTGCTGCTTTGTCTGTCGATACGCAAAAAAAATGTTCAACAGATTTTGTTGTTGAGAGCAAATTCAACAAATGATGCGCCTTAATAACGTTATTTTCAATCATTGCAGCTATGGAATAACTATCTTTTTCACTGCGTACATGTTTATGCGCCGCAAAATTAGCCACTATTTCAAAAGCGCCTTCATTGAGAAATAACTGTTCAAAAATAGCGCTCCCAAAATCTATCGGATACGTTTTAAAATCGTCGGGAATATTCAACCCTATAGTACTGCGTAAATCACGCACCAATTCGGTTAAGCCGTTTTCGTTGATGTCCACAACGTACAACCTTCTGGGACAATAGCGCAACAACGCCCGAATATATGACGAACCAATAGTTCCCGCTCCACCTATCACTAAAACACTTTTGTTATTGATTTGCTCGCCTAACGCATCGGCATATTGCTTAATATCCTGTTGCAGCAGACTTCCTTCCCGTCCTGTAACGGATGTCTTTATAAATTTATCCAGATTAAAATTTTTCAACATGATGTTACTTTTATAGTTGAACTGTATGCTTCCACTATTGTTTCAACAACGATACTTAGTTTATCTTCTGTCAAGCCGTTGTAAAGCGGCAACGAAATTTCGTTTGCATAAAGTCGGTAGGTATTGGGATAATCAGTCATTCTATAACCAAGATTTTTAAACAGCGTAAGCATAGGCATAGGAATGTAGTGAACATTTACCCCTACGCCTTTCTCACTCACTTTTTGAATAATCAGGTCGCGCTGTTCTTCTGTAATATCTTTTATCCGTAAGAGGTAAAGATGAAACGATGATATTCGTTCGGCGGTTTCTCCTGTCGGCAAAATAGCCCAATCATATTTTGAAAAATGTTCATTATAAAATCGAAATATTTTTCTTCGTTCCGGCAACATCGTAGATTGATATTTTCGAATTTGCGCCAACCCTACCGAAGCACACAAATCAGGCATGTTTACCTTCAAACCCTGTGCAATAATATCATAACGCCATCCGCCAACCTGATTTTTCTCAAAAGCGCTTTTTGTTTGTCCATTAATCGACAAGGCTTTCAAGAATTTGTACTCTTCATCATGAGCAAAAGGTGTTGGAAGGTTAAGACAAATAGCGCCTCCTTCCCCTGTGGTGATATTTTTTACCGAATGAAGCGAAAAAATACTAATATCGGCTAATGTTCCCACTTGTCTGTTATTATAAAAAGCGCCAATAGAATGAGCAGCATCCGCCAATACTAAAATACGTCCTAATTTTTCCTGATTGGGGCTGTTGGGTGTAAATAGCTTTTTTATTTCAGGTTCGTTCACAATTTTATTAATGCTGTCGTAATCGCAAGGTAAACCGGCAATATCTACAGGAATAATAACTTTTGTTTTTGGCGTTATAGCAGATCTTATTTTGGATGGATCAACAGTAAAGTTATCCAACACATCTACCATTATCGGTTTAGCGCCCATGTTAAGACATGCCAAAGCGGTAGCACAATAGGTATAGGATGGCACAATAACCTCGTCACCGTTGCCTACGCCAAACCAACGGAGCATCAGCATAGCGCCAGAAACCCATGAGTTAACACAAACAACGGCTTTTGCTGTAGTGAGTTTTTGCACCTCTTTTTCCAACGCAATTACCTTAGGACCTGATGTCAGCCAACCCGTATTGGTAAGTGTATCGTGCATTTCATTGACAACATCTGTGTCAATAAGCGGCAATGAAAATGGAATATTCATAGATTTTATTT
>JAIROC010000122.1 GCA_031257735.1 Bacteroidales bacterium
AACCTCTATAATATCTGGAACAGCTTTGTTACGACTTAGCGCTGTTTCCAATTTTTTTAAAGAACTTTTTCTCTCCGTTTCGTCTCCGATTTTGGAGCCCTTTCGTTTCAGATTGGGAGCGCAAAGGTAAATATTTTTTCATTACCTCCAAATGTTTTTTGAAAAAAAAGTAACTTTTTTTGATAACTCGCTGTTTTTTAGGGGTAAATTTTTTTAACTTTTTTTGATTTTTTTTTGAAATCACTGTTTTTAGAGGTGAATTTTTTCCGAAAATCGCGTTTTTTAGAGAAAAATGAGGAGCAAAAAAACAAATTCATCAATCGCTCAGCAGTTCTTTTATTTCCTCTTCACTCATCGTATTCAGGGGATTTGCGGAGGCGACAAATTTATCGGCTAATTTTGCTTTATTTTCTTGCAGGCGGCGGATTTTTTCTTCTATTGTTTGTGTAGAGATAAAACGGTAAACCATAACGTTTTTATTCTGTCCGATGCGGTGCGAACGGCTGATAGCCTGCATTTCGGCGGCAGGATTCCACCACGGGTCAAGGATAAAAACATAGTCGGCAACAGTGAGGTTCAGTCCGACGCCTCCGGCTTTCAGCGAGATGAAAAAGCAGTGTATATCTTTGTCGTTAATAAATTTATTGATTTCGTTTTCGCGGTCTATGGTAGAGCCGGACAACCATGCATATCTGCGGTTTTGTTTATCGAGATAATCGGAAAAAAGACGCAGGTGTTTTACGAACGAAGAAAATATCAACACCTTATGATTTTCGGCTATCAGTCCTTCGATATACATAACCACTTGTTCGAATTTTCCCGAATCGCCGGTATATTCTTCATCGACAAATCGCGGATGGTTCGCCAGCAAACGCAACCGCATCAGTCCCTGCAAGACGATAAAAGTGATTCTTTTGGGGTCAATCAGCGCCTCGTCCGATATCAGGTTGTTACGTATTTTGCTTTTTTCGGTTTCGTAATATTCCGCCTGTTCGTCGCTCATGTCGCAATAGATTATTTCTTCGGTAATCGGAGGCAGTTCGGGAGCCACTTCGCTTTTTGTCCGGCGCAACATGAATGGCTGTATCATGCGCAGTAAAGCCTGTTCCCGCTGTTTGTCTTCTTTTTTTATCGGGTTGACATAACGTTTTTTAAACGACGAATGACTTCCCAACATTCCTTCGTTGATTATGTTGAATTGCGCCCACAGGTCGGAGAGAGAATTTTCGACAGGCGTTCCGGTAAGCGAGAGTTTGTATTGAGACATAATCTGTTTTACGGCTTTGTACGTTTGCGATTCCGGATTTTTGACATACTGACTTTCGTCCAGAACAAGATAGCGGAACGCGAAACAGGATAATATCTCGACGTCGTTCCGAAGAGTTGCATAAGTAGTGATTATCACGTCGTAATCTGCAAATATGGAAGTCGAGTTTTTATCCTTCAGCCTGTTTTTTCCTGTATAAGGATATACGCACAGCGATGGAGCGAAACGTTTTAATTCGTTCTGCCAGTTGAACAGCAGCGAGGTCGGCATGACGATTAAGGAAACAGAACGCTTTGTTTGCCCTTGTGTCTGCACAGTCTCGTTTGCGATATACTGCAAAAGCACGATTGTCTGCAAAGTTTTTCCAAGTCCCATATCATCGGCAAGACAGCCTCCGAAGTTATTTTTATAGAGATACACTAACCAGGAAAATCCTTTTTTCTGATAATTATACAATTCAATATTAATGTTTTCGGGGACGGGAATATTTTTGAATGATTCGGTTTGCTTCGCTGGATTTTCCCATTGCTTCGCCCAATTTTCCCAGTCGTCGAGCAGCCGGAAAAGACGCTTGTCTAAACGGATATTGTCTCCCGACTTTTTCCCAAAATACATAATATCATTGCAATAAGCAAACCATTCTTCGGGTAAAATGACAATCGTATTATCCGGCAACACGTATTCGCGGATACCTTCGAGAATGTGATTGCGAAAACGACTGAAAGGTATTTGAAAATTGTCGAAAACAATTACGCAATTAACGTCAAACCAATCCTGTTTTTTGTCTGTTTGCATAACCGTCGTAATTTTTCCGGTGTAATATGGAGATTTCGAGACAGACTGCGAAAACTCAAAGTTTTTCATTGTTTCATCGTTAGACTGTATCCATCGGATAATTGCCCCGATTTTGTCGGTATTGTCGGCGTTTTCCGGCGTTTCGACATAGAAATTACAGTCGTCGCGATGTTTCAGTCCATGCGCTGTCAGCCGGTTGATTGTCGAATTTTCCCACACTTTGTCGCGTTCATACCAGTTGATTACAGTCTCGCCCAATTTTTCTTCGGTATAAACAATTTTCTGTTTCGAATAGTCGTTCGATTGAAAAATCTTTTTGTCATATCTGAAACTCAGGCTCAAAACCGGCTGCATGTTCAGGTCGTAATTCAGACGCAACACAGGATATTTTTCCGGACGAATTCTGTTTATCCCTACTCCTTCGGATTTTATTTCGTATTTTTTTACACATTTGATTACAAACTTTTCGATATATGTTTTATACGAGTCAGGGGGTATCCGGATGCAGTCCCGGCTGAAAAACGGTTTGAGTTTCTTGGCGTCAATATCGCTGAAAACAAACAGTCTGTTGTCGATAACAACAATCGCAGGTTCGTTGCATATTGTGGCACAGGAACGGGATTTCAGGTCGATAACTTCGTTTTCGGATTTTACCTGAATAAAATAAATCAGTTCGCCGGACGGCTCTTTCCGAAAATTAAAAATAACGTCGGCGTCGGAATTTCTTACTGTTATTTTGTTGGAATCATACAGGTTGCGGGTTTTAATGTTTTCGCGGAAATAGACGGGAATGTTCGCTTGCCTTATCGTGGCTATCATCTTTCGGTGAGTTGATTCGATTATGGGACGTATAAAACGTTCGATATTTTCAGGCTCAATTTTTTTACGAAAATCGACAAGGTGTTTTTCTCTCGAAAAGTTTTTCATCAAAGTCGTTTCGGTATATTTTTCATAATGCGAGACGATTGTCTTTTGTTCGTCGGTAAGCGCGGCATAACACGAGGATTTACGTTCGATGATTTCCTCTATCATTAACGAATCGTATTCCGTCTTTTCGACCAAAGCAGGTTGCAGAATATATCCCCAAACAGGATTTTCGATAAGGCAAACAATAAACATATTATTTTTGTATTAGAATAAATTCATAAATATCAATCAAACTCATTTACTTTTTAATGTATATAAACACAATACGGGATTGTCCGCCATATCTAACCGGCTGAAAAAATCATAATCAATTTCCAAATTTTTTCTTCTATCCATAATATTGTGTATTGACTCTGGCGACACACAGCATATCATTTTATCTTTATAAATGGATAAAAACTTAGAATCCGTAAACGGGTATTTTATTGTTGAGCTTACATATCCAACAGTAAATTGCCGAGACTTTTTGTTCATGAATAATTTATATTCCGCAGCATGATATACAACAGTATAGTAATAAATATCAATAAGAAACTTATTATCAAAAGATATATATAATGATACTTATGTTTATACATAATTTATGTTACCCATTTAAAATTTTTACTTTTTCAATGTAGCAATCCATAGAATCGGATTGTCAAACTCACTTATACTATTAATAAAATCTATTTCCTCGTCCGTAAGTTTAAGATTTGCCGATTCAAGCGTTTTAAGATAATTTTTCCTGTATTTATCGGAGATAATCTCTGCCGCTGGCGCCATTTGTAAATTCTTCTGTAATAAATCTTTAATGTTATTTTTATCACCATTTTTTAACAAATTTTGATAATACGTAAAAGCCTGCGGTTCAACAAAGCTGATAAGCGAGTCATTATTTGTATATATAAACGTTTTGACATTACACAACGCATACATATCATTCAGATAACGTCCGGATGTTTTTAATATTTTTGTTGTTTTAGAATAATAGCCGTCAAAGATGATTCCTTTATATACATATTGCAATACGGCATGTGAAGATGTTTCCATAAATCTAATAATAAAAGCATAGTCGTTATCAACTATAATATTTCTAAGTTCTTTGTGTGTAACATCGGAAAACGAAGAAACGGGAATATTATGCTTGTGAAAATCAACATAATATTTTGCTTTCATTTTATCTTTATTAACCGTAAAAACCGTATTATTATAATATTGCGTAAATAACAGTTCGTTTTGATAAGGTGCAAACATACTGATGACATCCAATCGTTCCGTATCTTTATTAAACGGAAACAGTTGACTGAGAATATCCCCTTTTTCATTTACTACTACAATATTATGACTATTAGATGATGATATCTTCAATAGATAAGTATTTGTATCCGCAACAGCGATGGGGGCGCCCCAAAATTTGGTTTTAATTTTTCCGAGAAATGTTCCATCCAATTTAAATTGGAAAATAGATTTGTCATCATTACTCCAAACTAATAATTCATCTTTATATTTGTCGTACACAATATCGTCAGGTCGTTTATATTCTTCGGGACCTTCTCCAATCGAACCGATTCTATTCAGAAATTTACCGTTATTGTCGAATACGAAAACCATTTTGGCGCTAGTCTCGTCCAGTATTACAAACTTGTTATCAGCAACAACAATTTTATCAATACTTCCAATCAGCGCGCTATCATGCGTCTCCAATCTTACAAAACTAACGCTTTCAAATATCTCCGAATATTTCAGTATGGAATTTGCATCAATACTACCGATATCTATTATTTCCGATCCCTCAAACGACGTATCGGAAAATATCGTATCTTTTGCCTGTTTACAACCAAATAGCAATAAACATGCTATTATTAAATAAACTAAATACCCATTTTTTTTCATAAACAACTCCGGTACAAACATTACCAATCAATAACACATTCCGTATCACAATCCCAACAATGAGCAACCTTATTTCCGGGTTCACATATTTCCTTAGTTCCCTGATGTACTGTACCCGCATTATAATTAGCAACAGAACATGGTTTTAATGTACATGTATACACTTTTGAATTCCACCACACTCCAATCTCATCCAAAATATCTGCATGGGACTCAAGGGTTTGTAATCAAGTCTGAAAAACAAAATCGTTCTTTAAACTTAATCTCACATTAATAGTCGCAAATGTCACGATTATTGCTCCAATACCGACTATGCCAATAACCTTTCTTTTCATATTTTTTTATATTAAAAATTAATAATCTATTTATAATATATATATGGAACAGCCAAGTAAAGCAAATAATCAGCGTAAAAGAGATACTCCAAAAAGGAGGTGTTCCAGCCGCACCTTCCGGTACGGCTACCTTGTTACTAGCGAATCCAGCTTCATGGAGTCGAGTTGCAGACTCCAATCCGAACTGAGAATAGTTTTTTGGATTTGCATCCTGTCGCCAGGTAGCTACCTTGTGTTGTCCCATATTTTCAAAGAACTTTTCTTTCTTGCCTTTTGTCTTCTTTTGGCAATCCTTTCGTTTCCGATTGGGAGTGCAAAGATAAATACTTTTTCGTTACATCCAAATATTTTTTGAAAAAAAATCACTTTTCTTTATAAATCACTGTTTTTGGGAGGTGACATTTGACTCGTATTTTTCACTGCATATTGATGATTTTTTTTATTTCAGAAAAATATATATCCATTAATTTCCGGTTATTTCTTCTATATAACACAATCATTTTTTCAACCTACAATTCAAATTGGGATTCAGATTCAAATTCAAGTTCAAGTTATTCCTGTTTTTTCATTTGCTCTGAAAAAGGGATACTTTGTGAAAATAAAATCATTTCAATATTTCTTGTGTGATTGATTATTGCAAAATAAGGTCGTATCATAAACACTGAATCATAAGGTATAACGAGTAGTTCATTGGGGATATTTTTGTAATTGAATTGGGACAGTTCATTTGCCAAAATTACTCTGTCATCTCTTGTATTATCAAAAGCAGGGAGAACGAGAACTTTATCTTTGCCTATAATTGATTGAATATTGGTCAATTCATCCAAATCTTTCATTATACAACTTGAACATACATTTTTAGAATAGCGATAGATTAAAAGAGGAACTTTGCTTTCGCCGATACCTATATATTCGTTCAAAATTGTTTTATGCTCGGAATAACTTTTTTGTATTTCGGATGTTAATTTCAAATTAGTTATTGTTAAATTTTCCGTCAAAGCATTATTTGTTTCATCTTTTTCGGATATATGATGCTTTTCGGGTTCTAGCATATACAAAATACTAAAAGACAAGAATAGCATTGTCAAAAGACCCCATAAAAGCAGTAATATTTTAATGTTTGAATTCATAATACAATAATATCTCATTAGAATCTTCAGACAATTCCTGTATTTTGCGATTATTTAACAATGAAAGAGATAATTCTCCATTATTTCTCTTTTCGATAAACGAGTTCATAATATACAAATTTACAGATATGTATATCCCTTTTTGATCCATGAAAACAAATGTGGGAAAAGTCTTTGTCGATTCACGATATGTTAGATCATCAAAAAAATTGACAAATTTGGCAGATTTGTTTTTTGTGTCATATAATACTGTTCGTCCATAATCTCCATGAAGAAATTGGAGCAATATAAAATCAGAAAATTCAAAATAAGTAAACAGATTGAAATATTTTTTGAATGAATAAATTTTTTGAAAATCACTGTTGATATCAATGTTTTCCATATCCTTTTTTGTAAGCAGATTTTTACTTGCAAACGTTAAAAACGGCATAATCTCATTTGCTGTTATAGACATTATTGTATCCATAAAAAAAGTGTGAAATTTCATATCTCCTTGAAATGTATGCAAAAAAGGACTTTTATTATTATTCGATGGAAAATTTACTCCTTTATTATATTCGGTATAATTAAACCAAGCCTCTATAGTTTCACCGGAATTTATATCTATCCTATGCAGCAAAAATTCATTGTTAGTATCGGAAAAATCACCGCCATTAGCGTAAAATTCATTGTTTTTATAGTGTATATGCCAATTTGTCATATTGTTATTCAATTTTACCGATTTGATGAACTCTCCTGAATATATATTATATTGATGAATTTTTTGAGTCTGGGAATCTAATACGTATATGATTTTATTTAAGGTATCTATGGAAAAATCCGCCAAAAAAACATACTGACCGGGTCCTCCGCCAAAACTGCCTATTTTATGTAAAAAATCCCCTTCTTTGTTAAAAACAAAAATAGATTTGGCTGTTGTATTATCAAGTATTATTATCAAATCATTCGTAATATACAGTTTATTTATAAATCCGATTAAGGAATTTGGTGTTGTTTCAAGAACAACAGGAACTACATTTTTGAATAAATCAGAAAAATTCAAATCGCTTGCCCGTTCAAGATTATCCAAATCAATTACATGCAAATTAGGATTATCTTTTCTTTGTGTTTTGTAATCCGTACAGGAAAATAAAGCGACACTTATAAATAAGTAATAAATACAATATTTCATATTCAAAAATTAAAAACCGAATAAAAACTAAAATTTGATTTAATTTTGATTTTCACACAAAGCTGAAATCCAGTTTAACTCTGCAAAAATCGTTTCGAATATAAATATATGGAACAGCCAAGTAAAGCAAAAAATCATCGTAAAGGGATACTCCAAAAAGGAGGTGTTCCAGCCGCACCTTCCGGTACGGCTACCTTGTTACGACTTAGCCCCAGTCACCGGTCTTACCTTAGGACGCTCCTTGCGGTAACATACTTCAG
>JAIROC010000169.1 GCA_031257735.1 Bacteroidales bacterium
TTTTCGCGTTTAAAAAAAAAGTTTCTTCAACAGGCAAATTTCTCAAAAGTTTTTGCTATCTTTGGCGTTCTAATAAAATTAGTTTTTGTTTCTATTAATCGATTAATAAACAGCATTAAACAACGATACGTGAAAGATAATAATTCTTCAAAAAATTATAAATTAAGCAAAGAGGCTATAGGTTATGTCAATCGAAAAGATGCAACGCAAGCCGATTACGATAGAATAGGTTTTATGTCAGGGCTTGAAGTCCATCAACAATTATTGACAAAAAAGAAATTGTTTTGTCATTGTCCTGCAGGATTTTTTCAAAAACCGGATGAATATGATGCAGAATTGATACGACACATGCGTCCTACACTTTCTGAACTCGGCGAATACGATGGAACTGCCCTTATGGAATTTAAAACAAGAAAAGAAATCATCTATCGCATTGCAAACAAAACAGCTTGCACCTACGATGTTGATGATACGCCTCCGTTTCCCATCGACAGAGAAGCATTGGATATTTCCATTGAAATATCTTTGTTGTCCAAATTGAATATTGTAGGAGAAGTTCACATAACAAGAAAGCAATATTTGGACGGCTCAATTCCAACAGGATTCCAACGCACGGCTATCATTGGAATTGATGGTGAAATTACTTTGAAAAATAATCGAAAAATAAATCTGATTCAGTTAAGTATAGAGGAAGATTCCTGTCGAGAAGTTTCTGATATTGGACACACCCGTATTTATCGGACGGATAGATTGGGGATGCCGCTCATCGAAACAGTTACGGCTCCAGAGATGAAAAATCCGGAAGAAGTAAAGGAAGTGTGTGACCATATTCGTTTTCTAAACCGAAGTACAGGAAAAGTAAGAACAGGTATAGGTGCGGGAAGAGAAGATGTAAATGTGAGTTGTAAAGGAGGTACTCGTGTGGAAGTAAAGGGTGTTGCTCACACAAAATGGATACCTGAATTGTCGCACAATGAGGCTTTCCGACAATGGGCATTGTTGCATATCCGCGAAGAATTACTTAAGCGTTGCAAAAAGGAAGATTGGAAAATGAATTATGTGGAATTAAATCCGACAGATATTCAAGCGGCGTCTGAAATTGTCCAAAAAATAATTGCAAAAGGAGCAAAACTGTATGCGGTGAATCTTCCACACTTCAAAAATCTGCTTTCTCATTTTACGCAACCCGGACATCCTTTTTATGATGAGTTTGTTAATCGTCTGAAAGTAATTGCCTGTATCGAAAAACCCAATATGGCTTCTTCGGAAGATTTAAATCCGATAATTGATATTCCCGTTTGGGAAACTGTTGCTACACGGCTTAACGCCAATGAAAATGATGCGCAAATTATTTTTTGGAGTCACCAAGAGGATGTAAAAACAGCATTGGATGTGATTGAAGAAAGAGCTTTGATGACTTTTGACGGCGTTCCACAAGAAACCCGCAAAAGTTTTAATGACGGGACAACTATTTTTGAACGTGTTCTTCCCGGCGCTGACCGTATGTATCCCGATACGGATTCCGTTCCCATTCCGCTTGATGATGAACATATCGAAAACCTCCGAAAAAATATTCCCGAAGATCTATCTGAAAGATATAATCAGTGTATAGCATGGAATATTCCCGAAGATACATATAGATATATATTCTCAAAGAATTATTATCCCCTCATGAAACGCATTATTGAAGACTTTAAAATTGACGCCAAATTTGTTGGGGTATTTTTCGGACAAAAACTTAAACATCTTCACGGACAGTATAAAGAAATCCCCTTCGATATTAATCGACTGTATGATTTATTTGCTTTTTTGAAAGAAAAACAATTGGATATAATAATCGCTTCCACAATATTAAAGCAAATGTTTCTTCATCCGCAAATGGATTTTGAATCTATATTAACCGTGTTAAAGTTCAAGAGAATTTCAAAGGAAGAAATTATCAGCAGAATAAAACTGTTAGAGCATAAATTTTCTCCTGCACGAAAAAACACCCAGCAAACAGACAAAACTAACAGTATTATGGGAGAACTTCGTCACATAAGTGAAGGAAACATGAACCTGACAGAATTGGCGAAAATAATTTAATGAATTTTGATATTTGATAAAAGAATTATAATCATGAGTGAAGATTTTTTTCAAGGATATAAAGGGGAAGCCCTCGAAACATTAAAGAAATACAATGTTCGCGTGTGGGGAACAGCAGAAGTACAAACTACACGAGGTAACTTTACAGGAACAGTACTTCCTCGCGCAGAAAATGACGACCATTTTCATGTCGTCTTAAAAATAGCTACAGGGTACAATGTGGGAATAGATATTCATACCGTTACAGGAATGAAAGAAACAGGATATAAAAAAGCGAATTACAAAGTCCCCGAAAAAGAATTTCCTTATACGGAAGGATTACCCCACGTAAAGTTATTAGGAACAGGAGGCACTATTGCTTCTCGTTTGGATTATCGAACAGGCGCGGTGATTCCTGCTTTTTCGCCCGGAGAATTATATGGAGCTGTACCCGAATTAGCAGAAATCTGTAATTTGGATACGGAAAAAATATTTGCTGTTTTCTCCGAAAATATGGGACCAACACAATATATGGCTTTGGCAAAACAAATCGGAAAAGAAATCGAAAATGGAATTGACGGTATTGTTATTGGTCACGGAACAGACACCTTGCATCATACGGGTGCGGCATTGACTTTCATGTGTCAAAATCTTCCTGTTCCGGTAGTGTTGGTAGGTTCACAACGTTCTTCTGATAGACCGAGTTCCGACGCTGCATTGAATTTGATGCACGCCATGACCGCTGCAGGACATGGAGATATTGCGGAAGTATTGGTTTGCATGTTTGGACCTACATCCGATGAATACGGTCTTTTACATAAGGGAACAAGAGTTCGTAAAATGCACTCATCTTATCGTTCTACTTTTCGGACAATAGGAGATACGCCTGTTGCACGCATTACTCGAAAAGGAGTAACCCATATTAAGGAAAATTATAACCATCGAAGACAGGACAGAACTGTAAAAATTGTTCCTGCTTTCGACGACAGGGTTACAATGCTGTATTATTATCCGGGTATGAAACCCGGCGTATTGGATGCAATCATAGAACAGGGATATAAAGGTGTTATATGGGTCGGAACGGGTCTGGGACATGTGAACAAGGAAATGTATCCTGCTATTGAACGAGCCAATAAAGCAGATGTTCACCAATATATGACTTTACAAACGATATGGGGTTATGTTCACATGTTTGTATATGATACGGGGCGCGATATGATGGCAAAAGGAATTATTCCCGCAGGAAATATGCTTCCCGAAGTGGCTTTTATCAAATTGGGATGGGCTTTGGGACAAACACACGACAGGGAAGAAGTCAAAAAGATAATGCTTACTCCCATCAACGACGAAATTACAGAACGTGAACCTTATAATGGTTATTTAGTCTATCAGGGAGGTTCGCCGGAAGTAGAAGAGTTTATTAAAAAGGTTCACAAGTAAAAAAACAAACGAGCTAAAAATAGCTCGTTTTCTATATGTGTTATGTATATTTCTGCGGTTATCATTACAAAGGATGAAGAACGAAACATAAAACGATGTCTTGTTTCTTTACAGGGTGTTGTTGATGAGATAATTGTTGTCGACAGTTTTTCCACGGACAAAACAAAAAGCATTTGCGAACAGTATAATGTCCGTTTTTTTCAACAGGAATGGCAAGGATATGCTAAACAAAAAAATTATGCAAACAGTCTTGCTACTTATGATATTATATTGTCCATTGATGCAGATGAAGCCCTGTCTTTGGAACTGCAGCAATCATTGATTGAACTGAAATTAAAAGAAAATCAAAATATTGTTGGACAACTAAATCGATTGACAAATTATTGTGGACAATGGATATATCATTGTGGATGGTATCCCGACAAAAAGATACGTCTATTTAATCGCAATTACGCAAAATGGGAAGGATTTATCCATGAAACAGTATCTTATCCCAAAGAGGCTTCTGTGATTGCATTACACGGAAATCTTTTTCATTATTCCTATCATTCGATTGAAGACCATCTAAAACAAATAAATGTCTTCACAACACTTACAGCCGCCCAAGCGTTTGAAAAAAGGGAAAAACACCTGCTTTTTTCCGTAATGATTATATCCTGTTGGAAGTTTTTGAGAGATTATGTTTTTAAAGGGGGATTTCGAGATGGTTATTACGGCTATGTTATCTGCAGAATATCCGCTTTTGCTACTTTTTTGAAATACATCAAACTAAAGCAGCTCTATAAACAACAACAGGGAAAAAATCATGATATATATCATTAGCAGAACCGATAACATTGGCGATGTTATATTGACTTTGCCCATGGCGGGGATATTAAAACAAAAATATCCTGATTGTTATATCTATTTTTTGGGACAGAAATATACGCAAACTGTTGTAGCATGCTCCAAATATGTGGATGCTTTTTTAGATTGGACAGAAATAAAAAAACTTCCTTTCAAAGAACAGTTACAGTTTTTTAAAAGACTTTCTGCCGATGAAATAATACATGTTTATCCGGTGAAAGAGATTGCAAAATTGAGCAAAGCTGCTAAAATCCCCATAAGAACAGCTACTCAAAATCGTCTGTATCATTGGTTATACTGTAATAAACTGATAAAATTATCAAGAAGAAATTCAATTTTACACGAAGCTCAACTCAACGTCAAACTCTTGTCTGACATACAACCTACGGATATAAATTTGGATAGTATAAGTTCTTTTTACGGATTACAAGTTGCACAGCCATTGGGTAAAGACTTGCAAAAATATATTATTCCCCATAAAGTAAATCTTATTCTTCATCCCAAATCCAAAGGAAGTGCGAGAGAATGGGGCTTGGAAAATTATGCAAACTTGATAGCATCTCTTCCAAAAGAAAAATACAATATCCTTTTAACAGGAACAGAAGAAGAGGGATTACTGTACAGGGAAATATTGGTTTTCCCGTATCCGTATGTTCACGATTTGAGTGGAAAGTTATCATTGCAAGAGCTTATTTGTTTGATCAACGCGGTTGATGCTTTGGTGGCTTGCAGTACGGGTCCCCTACACATTTCCGCCGCCCTGAATAAATTAACGATTGGTATTTATCCTCCTATTCGACCGATGCATCCGGGTAGATGGGCGCCTCTTGGTAAAAATACGCATGTATTGGCATTGGACAAAAAATGCAATATCTGTAGAAAAACATTAGATTGTCAATGTATTCGATCTATAACACCTCAACAGGTAATCAATATTCTTTCTCATTCGTAATATATCTTTTGCTCACTGCTTGAAAAAATCTCTAAATTCTATTATGAGTTTATCCAATACGATTCTGCAGAAATAAATATTGATGACTAATAAATTAAAATTTAGTATAGCACAGCAACATTATTTCTTAGAAAAAATTGTACCTTCGCATTTTGAAAATATTACTATGTCAGACATACAAAATATTAACAAACAGAATGATTACTTTCAATTTTTAGTTGAGATAAAAGAACGTATTCGCAAAAGTCAATACGAAATTGCGAAAACTGTAAATGGTGAAATCATTCAACTATACTGGGATATAGGACGTAACATTACAGAGAAGCAACAGACTTTGGGTTGGGGAAAATCAATTGTAGAAACATTAGCAGAAGATTTACAAAAAGAATTTTCTGGAATATCGGGTTTTAGTTCTCGAAATATTTGGTATATGCAACAGTTTTATACGGAATACCAAGGTAATGAAATTCTGCAACCATTAGTTGCAGAAATTAGTTGGTCAAAACATTTGGTTATTATGACAAAGTGTAAAGATATGCAAGAAAGAAAGTTCTATATTTTAGCAACTAAAAAATTTGGTTGGACAAAAGATGTTCTCATAAACAAAGTTGAATTAAAAACGTATGAAAATTATTTGCTTGGACAAACGAATTTTGACGATACTTTACCAGATAAAATCAAGAAACAGGCAATATTGGCGGTGAAAGATGAGTATAATTTTGGGTTTACAAATTTATTAGATGACCATTCAGAATATGATTTAGAACAAGCATTGATTAAAAATATCAGGTCATTTCTCATTGAATTTGACGGTGATTTTGCTTTTATTGGAAATCAATATCGCATTGAAGTAGATGACGAAGAATATTTTATTGACTTATTGTTATTTCACAGGCGTTTGCAGTGTTTAGTAGCTGTTGAATTGAAAATAGGCAAATTTATTCCAGAGTACAAAGGAAAAATGGAATTCTATTTGAACATTTTGAACGACCGTATAAAACTTCCTCATGAAAATGAAGCAATAGGTATAATTATTTGTAAATCAAAAAAAAGAACAACAGTAGAATATGCGCTAAAAGATTCAAAAAAGCCGATAGGGATTGCTACATATAGGTTGTCGTCAATATTACCAGATAATTATAAAAACTTATTGCCCTCACCTGAAGAAATTGCAAGGAAACTTACTGATTTTAATTTGGTATAACAGAAGAAGAAGAAGGATTACTATACCGGGAAATATTGGTTTTCCCGTATCCGTATGTTCACGATTTGAGTGGAAAGTTATCATTGCAAGAGCTTATTTGTTTGATCAATGCGGCTGATGCTTTGGTGGCTTGCAGTACGGGTCCCCTACACATTGCTGCCGCCCTGAATAAATTAACGATTGGTATTTATTCTCCTATTCGACCGATGCATCCGGGTAGGTGGGCGCCTCTTGGTAAAAATGTGCATGTATTGGCTTTGGACAAAAAATGTAATATCTGTAGAAAAACATTAGATTGTCAATGTATTCGATCTATAACACCTCAACAGGTAATCAATATTCTTTCTCATTCGTAATATATCTTTTGCTCACTGCTTGAAAAAAATTCGAATAAAATGGATTTCGAATAAATTATTTTGTATCTTTGCAGCCAATAATTAAAACATTTTTTCAAATCAAAATTATATCATCATGAAGAAAATAATTTTACTTTCAGCAGCAATTGCTTTAGTCTTTTTGGCAATTAATCCATTCACAGCGTGTAAGAAAAAAGACGGTGTTTATAGACCCAAAGAAAAAATCTCTAAAATCTATTATGAGGATATTCGATACGATTCTACAGAGAGAAATATTGATAGTTCGTATGAAGGAACTAAAAGACTTCAAGAGATATGGAGATGGGATAAAAAGAAACTCATGCAAATAGAATCTAGCGATAGAGCATGGTCTTGGGATTTTATCTATAAAGGAAAACAGTGTATAAAAATAGAATCAGGCGATATGACTATCGATTTTTCATACAGAGATAAATCTGAACTTGACAAAATAGAAATGTTTGATGAACAGGGAAGACAAATTCTGACGGTTACAGTTAATGGTCGCGATGGCGACAAAATATCAAGATTAACCTATTTACTTTATTCATATCCTGAAACCCAGAAGAAAATGACAGATATTGTTAGTGAATTGCAACCTGTTATGCGTGTAGTACTCGGAGATATTGTGGGAGACGCCATACTGTCAGATATTTCCAGCAGTAGCAAGAGGCATAAAGTAACATCTTCAATAGTCACTGTTGATATAACATATCAAGGGAATAACGTAGCAACAGCAAAATGGACTCATGGGAATAACGTACCTGTAACATATACATATTCTTATGATAATAAAGTAAATCCATACTATCGTGCTATAAGTTTAATGGCTACTTGGGATGGATATAATGTTCTTACACCTTCTACTACTTATAATCTTTTCCCCTGTTCTGAAAATAATGTTATATCATTTCAGCAAAAAATAGATACGGCTATAACAGCAACAACAACAAACTATAAATATGAATACAACAGTGAGGATTTTCCTACCAAAGTAATCAAAAAATATGAAGGAAGACTCAGTAATGGGGCTAAATACATAGATCATTATATCTATTATTATGAATATGTAGACTAAACAATAAATTGTCTTTTAAGGGGGGAGGATTTTCCTGTCGGGTATACCCAAAAGGGGCTATCTAATAAGTAGCCCAAGTTGAAAAAGTTCTTATGATTACTTGATAATGAATTTATATTAATCCCCCCCCCAAAGACAATATTCAAAAGGCATCTATTTTGTATTGAAATCCTGCAGAAGTAACAAGTTTGATAGTATCTTCAATGCTTTGTCCTTCTGCGGTTAAGTATCCCGATGCAAAGATAGAGTCTACCGCATAAAACATTAACTTTTCTTTTCCTTTCAAATAAACTTCCCTCCCCGCAGCACAACGAATATCTGATTTTGGCATCAAAAGTCTTGCAAGACACAATACTTTTAGACAATATTCCGACGACAAATAAGATATGTCTGCCTGAGCTAATACAGTACCTTCAAGAGGTATCAAAAAATTTACAGGTACGGATTGAGGATTGATAGCTTTTATTTCAAACAACATATCTACTACATCAGTTTTACTTTCCCCAAGACCAATAATGCCTCCACAACAAATTTCAAAACCAATACTTTGTAACATCCTTATATTGGAAATTCTTTCATCGTAAGTATGCGTAGTGCAAATACGGCTATAGAAATTGCGACCTGTATTCAAATTATGATTTATTCTGTTTACTCCTGCTGCTTTCAATTTTTGAGCCTGTTGCAATGTCAAAAAACCAATAGAACAACAAATATGAGTATCAAATTCTTTTTTTAAATCTCTGATATAGCTTGCAAACTCATCTATTTCATTATCATCAAAACGAATACTACTAAACCCAATACAATGTCGGCTAATGTTTTTGTCATGAGCCAGATTTCCATCCTGCAGTAATTTTTCGTATGGAACAAGACTGTATTTATTTATATTTGCCTTTGAAGTACGAGACTGTGCGCAATAAATGCAATTCTGTGAACAGTTTCCACTTCTGGCA
>JAIROC010000193.1 GCA_031257735.1 Bacteroidales bacterium
CCGTAAATTTCTTTCCTTATTGCCGTAAATTTCTTTCCTTATTGCCGTAAATTTCTATAAGGATAGCCGTAAATTTCTTTCCTTATAGAAATTTACGGCTATCCTTATAGAAATTTATGGCAATCTTTATTACCTAAGTTCGGGTTGAGAATAGCTACGTAAGGGCTTATATATCAACAGAGAGTAATTTTATGTAAATAGTAAAGAGCTTAAAGCCCGAAATCAATAGCGTAGCGCAACGCTTCAACAATTGAAAATTGAAAATGAACTCCGATGCTCTTACGAGTGAAAATGAGCTTCGCTGCTCTTACGGGTGAAAATGAGCTGACACACGAAAACATCAGAACATTTTCCCGTAGGGAATACATATCAATAGAAAATATAATCGTCCCGCAGACCAAAACCTCGTAGAGGTTTTATGTATTTTGTACAATAGATTACGTATTTGCCATAATGCAAATCTATGAATCTCCTACGGAGATTTGCTGATGTTTTTCGTATTGTTTCTATTGATATGAATGCCCTAACGGGCAATATACACATGTCCATATACGACTATGACTCATTATATAGTTTCTGTAAGGTTATCACTTTTTATTTACGAGCAAAGAGAATTTCTTATTATAAAAAGGAGGGGATAGTCTCTTTCCCATAATCAAAAAAGGGGAAACACGTAAAATATGTTCCCCTAATTATTAACAATAAAATTCAATTATTTCATTTCAATAGTATAAAGAAAAACCGGCAAAGCCGGTTTTTCCCACTTTCAATTATAAATAAATTAAGTTATGATCAAATTTCGACAGCTAATTCTCCGCGATAATATCCACAATCAGGGCATACCCTGTGATATATAACCGCAGTTCCACAATTTGAACACTTTGTCAATTGAGGAACAATAGCTTTGTCATGAGTTCTTCTTTTGTCTCTTCTTGTCGCCGAATGTCTTCGTTTTGGATTTGGCATGATTTTACGTTTTAATCTGTTATATTCTAATTGTTACTCTAACTTTAATTTTTTCAATACATCCCACCGCTCATCATATTTAGGCTGCGGCGTTCCTTTTGCTTGTTCAATCAATTTCAACATTTCAGGATTACAAATTTCATCTCCTGTTTCTGTATGCACCTTACGTATAGGAATTAATGTAACGATATATTCATATATTATCTGTTCAATATTATAGGAATATTCTTTATCTCCAAGATAAACGATATTTTCGTTATCGCTTTCTTTTGGTTTTCCTGTTGTTTTCAAGATCAATATTTCCTGTTTTGATATAGGCATCGTCAATTTTTCAAGACATCTATCACAAAAAGTAATCACAGTCCCGTGCATATCAAATTCAAGAGATACCATTGTTTCTTTACGTTCAACCGTTAAATGTATACGAACATTACAAGCCTGAATATCTTCATTTATATACTTTTCAAAGAACAAATCATTTACCTCAACATCTATTTGGCGACATCCGAAAGCAAACGAAGCAAACCGAATATCAAACTGTTTAAAATAATCTTTGTCTTTCATCACCTAATTTTTTGAGGTGTGCAAAGATACAACTTTTTTATTTACCATTTTGATTTCATTGATTTTTTTTTATTGATTTTCTCTAAGCTATTCATTTCTATCTCTAAACAATTTTTTTCTTTCTTTAAATTCTTTCGTGATACAATAAATTACGCAGAGATACGTAATACTGTGTATCATTAGTATATCAATCCATAAATCATACAGAATTAGTGTTTAAAGAAAAGGTTTTCAATTGGCGAACAATAGCTTATTACATCTTCATATTATTTTCCTTGTCAATATTATTGACGCAAACGGCAAAAGCCCAGCATGAAGCCCGAATTTACGGAAAAGTAACAGATACAAATGGAATTCCTGTAGAAGCGGCTAATGTCATTGTTTTGAATGTTTCCAATTTGGGAACGTCTACCAATGAAGCAGGAAGATATGATTTGTTGATCCCACAAGATAAAGATATAATTGTAGAAGTTAGTTGTCTTGGTTATCAGTCTCAAAAACAAACGGTAAACGTCGGAACAGGTAAACGTAAGCAGTTAAATTTTGAATTGACGCAAACAGTGATAACTTTGCCCATCTTTGATGTTATGGAGCGATATTCGTTTGACGATGGCATAGAAAAGATAAGTCCCAAAGTCCTGCATCATCTTCCGGGAATAACGGGAGGCGTGGAAGGACTGATAAAATCTGCAGGAATGGGCGTGTTTTCCAATAATGAAATGAGTTCTCAATATAATGTACGGGGAGGCAGTTACGACGAAAACTTAATCTATTTGAATGGAATAGAAATTTATCGTCCGTTTTTGGTTCGTTCAGGACAACAGGAAGGATTGAGCTTTATTAATCCTGATTTAGTGTCGAGCGTAAAATTTTCGTCAGGGGGATTTGACCCGTGTTATGGCGATAAAATGTCTTCGGTCTTGGATGTACATTACAAAAAACCAACGCAATTTGCGGGTAGTTTGTCTGCGAGTTTGCTTGGAGCGTCAGGACATTTAGAAGGAGCAACGAAGGATCGTAAATTTACCGCTCTCTTTGGTGCAAGATACCAATCAAACGCTTACGTGTTCAGGCAATTGCAGACAAAAGGACGTTATAATCCTACATTTACAGACGGACAACTTTTATTGACTTATTCACCAAATTCCAAATGGGAGTTTACCCTGTTTGGAAATTATGCTCGCAATGTATATCGGTTAGTTCCCGATACGCTGGTTACCCGAATGGGCTTGGTGAATGATGTGAAAGAATACAAGGTTTTTTATACAGGTCAGGAGGTAGACGCCTATCAAACAGTATATACCGCCTTTATTGCAAAATACAGTGTTTCAGAAAAAGACAATCTACGCTTTCTGATGTCTTATTTCAATTCCACAGAGAAAGAGACTTTCGATTTGGAAGCGCAATATTTCATTAATGATGTAAACAGTTCTTTTGGAGACGATAACTATGGAGAGGTAACTTCTTCTTTAGATGTGGGAAAAGATTTTCATCATGCGCGTAATTTTCTATTTTCAAACATTTTTCACGGAGAACTACAAGGTGAACATCAACTAAAATCCAATACGTTGAGTTGGGGGATGAAGTTTCAGGGAGAAATTATTGATGATGAATTAAGCGAATGGCGATTATTTGATTCCGCAGGATATTCATTGCCTCATCTTCCAACTTATCCCGGACAATCTGTTTCTTATGATGATACAGCACGTATTATTAGTATGGGGAAAAATCAGTTAAAGGTAAAAAATAATTTACATACTTTTCGTTTGTCTGGCTTTGTGCAGGATAGATGGAATTTTGGGGACAGTATTCATCGCTTTGCTTTGGTCGGGGGATTACGTTTTTCATATTGGACTTTTAATAGCGAGTTTATTTTGACGCCACGTTTACGATTGATGTATCAACCTAAAATAAAGGCAGATATTTCAGTATATCTGGCAACGGGTATGTATTACCAGCCGCCTTTTTATAAGGAAATGCGCATGGCTGACGGTATGTTGAATAAAGATATTAAATCACAAAAGTCATATCACGTTATTTTAGGGATGGATTATCTGTTTAAGATTATGCGGCGTCCGTTTAAATTTTCTACGGAAATCTATTATAAATATTTATACAGTCAGATTACGTATACAATGGATAATGTACGTATTATTTATTCTGGGCTGAACGATGCGACGGGTCATGTTGCAGGAATAGATGTGAAATTAAGCGGGGAAATTGTTCATAATTTAGAGTCGTGGATAGCAATGTCTCTTATGAATGGCATTGAGAGCATTGATGGCAATGCCTATACGCCAAGACCTACTGATCAACGGTTTTCTCTGAATTTGTTTTTTCAGGATAGAGTTCCCAAACTTCCCATGTTGAAGGTACATATTAATCTTATTTATTCTACGCCTTTGCCTGCAAGTCCACCTACAGTGCGTAAATATGTAAGAAGTTCGCATCATTATTTTAAAGCAGATATTGGATTTTCATGGCAATTTATTGATGGAACTACACGAATAGGCAATAAAAATCCTTTCCGTTTTCTTCATGCAAGTTACTTAACTTTTGAAATTGCCAATGTGCTTGATTTTAAAAATGTACTTTCCTATTCTTGGGTTTCCAATATGGAAGGTTCTTATTATAAAATTCCTAATTATTTAACGCCAAGATTATTTAATGTAAAATTGCGGTTTGAATTTTAATTTTTGTATTCATCATGACATTAGAAGAAGCTAAAAAAAGAATTAATACGCTGACGGCACAAATTAATACGCATAATTATCAGTATTATGTATTAGACAGTCCGCTTATTAGCGACTACGAATTTGATATGTTGCTTAATGAATTAATTCTTCTAGAGAAAGAATATCCTTTATTGATATTGCCCGACAGCCCTACGCAAAGGGTTGGCGGAGAAATTACCAAGCGGTTTAAATCAGTAAAACATGTCAATCCGATGCTTTCTTTGTCCAATACCTACAGCGAAAATGAACTGAAAGATTTTGACCGACGAATTAAAAACATACTTTATCTTAGTGAAGTCGAATACGTTTGTGAATTAAAATATGACGGGGTTGCTATCAGTTTGATCTATGAAAACGGTATTTTACAACAGGCAATTACTCGCGGAGATGGCGTTCAGGGAGATGATGTTACGGTCAATGTGAAAACAATACGTTCGATACCCTTACGATTACAGGGAAATTATCCAAATAAATTGGAAGTTAGAGGAGAAATTATCATGCCACATGACAGTTTCTATGCTTTGAATGAGGAGAAAGAAGTAGCAGGAGAGATTAAATTTGCCAATCCGCGCAATGCTGCCGCAGGAAGTTTGAAACTGCAAAATTCGTCGGAAGTCGCAAAACGAAATTTGGACTGTTTTCTGTATTTTGTCTATACGGATACGCAATTGTATGATACGCATTATGAAGGTTTAACTACCTTGAGGACTTGGGGATTTAAAGTTTCTCCACATATTAAGCTATGCAGGAATATAGAGGAAATTTTTGTTTTCATCAATCAATGGGAAGTAGCCCGAAAAACGCTTCCTTTTGACATAGACGGGGTTGTAATAAAGGTGAATAGATATAGTTTGCAGGAATTATTGGGATATACGGCAAAAAATCCGCGATGGTCAATCGCCTATAAATACAAGGCAGAACGGGTATTAACATCTTTAGAGGAAATTAGTTATCAGGTTGGGCGGACGGGAGTAATTACGCCTGTTGCCAATCTTACGCCTGTTTTGTTGGCGGGTACGGTTGTCAAACGCGCGTCTCTGCACAATGCGGATTTTATTAACGAATTGGATATTCGCATTGACGATAAGGTTTATGTGGAAAAAGGCGGAGAAATTATTCCCAAAATTGTTGCCATAGAACAATCACAAAGACATGCAGAAGCTCCTCCTTTTCAATTTATTTCCTTCTGTCCCGCCTGTAATACGCCCTTAATTCGAAATGAGGGTGAAGCCGCTCATTATTGTCCCAATTTTAAAGATTGTCCCCCGCAAATAAAAGGAAGATTGGAACATTTTATCAGTCGTAAGGCAATGAATATAGAAGGTTTAGGCGAAGGTAAAATTGATATTCTGTTTGAAAAGGGATTGGTAAGGAATATTACAGATTTTTATCGCCTTACTTATAATGATCTCTTTGGGATAGAGAAAGGTTATTTCAATGAACAGGAAAACAAAGAACGTTTCGTTTCCTTTCGGGAAAAGACAGTTGAAAATTTACTCGAAGCGATTGAAAAGTCTAAAAGTGTTCCGTTTGACCGTGTTTTATTTGCATTGGGAATACGCTTTATCGGAGAAAATTCTGCAAAGAAATTAGTCGCTCACTTTAAAACAATTGATAATCTGTTTAAAGCGAACTTTGAAGATTTGATAGCCGTCGGCGACATAGGAACAAAGATTGCTGAAAGCATACTTGCTTATTTTTCGGATAATTCCAACCTGCAAATCATTGACGATTTACGGACAATGGGACTACAGTTTCAATTATCCGATGAGGCAGTAAACGATACAATTATTTCGGAGAAATTAGAAGGAATGACGTTTTTAGTTAGCGGAACATTCTCTACCCCAGAAAGAAGAAAGGAAATAGAACAGTTAATCGAAAAACACGGCGGAACCCGAATCACTGCCGTATCAAAGAAATTAAGTTTTATCATCGCAGGCGAAAACATGGGTCCTGCCAAAGAAGAAAAAGCCCAAAAAGCAGGTATCCCTATTATATCAGAACAGGATTTTTTGAGGCTGATAGAAGAAGAATAATAAATGTTTAAACCTTTTTTTGAGGCGCGAAAAGACGTAATATACACCGCCATAGTAAGGAAGCACGACTGAAGCCCCCGAAGCGAAGCGGAGTCTGTTCATTTTACCAATGACAGCGTTGTTGGGACATCATTTTGCGTCAGCTCATTTTCATTTTTTTTTGTCAGAAGATATTTTGTATAAAAAAATATGTTACCTTTGCACCGTTGAATTTTAAAAGAGGATAAAATTTGTCCGAAGAAATGTCAGCAATAATGATGTTTTCCTGCTGGGTACAGCATGAAAGAAGGCATTGAAAGATATAACGTTTGAAGAAATAAAATAAAAAGGAAAAGAATAAAAAGATGAAAAAAATAATTAGTGTTTTATTAATGAGCGTGATCATTACAGTTGGGATGGCTCAAAAAACTGTAAATACCCAACAACCAAAGCATAATACAAGCGGAAAAATTGTAAAACTTGTAGAAACACTTGATGTCTATCCCGAAGATTTGGGATATCTTACCTGTCAAGAAGCCCAACAGATTTGTGACAAAATAAATGCTCAAAAGATGCATGGATATAATGATTGGCGACTTCCTTCACAAGATGAATTATCCATGATCTATAGAAATAAAGATAAAATAAACGGATTGGTTGAAGGATATTATTTATCAATAGAACAGGGAATTAATGAATATGGAAAAACATTAGGATATGCCGTTTTTGATATGACATTAGGAAATCGTCAATGGAGACGCGCAGATGGACAGTTTGACAATTATATGCCTGTTGACGAAAAAGCAAATATCCGATTGGTGAGAAACGATATAAGACACTAAATAAGGGTTCTGTTTATCCGTTACAAGGAAAATATGAATTATATTTTTGAAGAATAAATAAGGATGTATTATTTTTTCGTACCTTTGCAGTCCGATGGAAAAAAAACCAAAGTTATACGTAATATCTGGTTGTAACGGAGCAGGAAAAACAACAGCTTCTTACACAGTATTACCTGAAATGTTAGAATGTCAGGAATTTGTCAATGCAGATGAAATAGCAAGAGGACTTTCACCCTTCAATCCCGAAAGTGTTGCTATCGAAGCAGGACGATTAATGTTAGTTCGAATAAGAGAACATATTAGTCATTGTGTAGATTTTGCATTTGAGACAACGCTTGCAACAAGAATGTGTGCGAGTTTTATCAAAAGAGCGCAAAAACAAGGCTATCATGTTACCCTTGTATATCTTTGGTTAAATTCTCATGACTTGGCTTTTAGCAGAGTTGCTAATCGAGTGGCTTCTGGTGGACATAATATTGACGAGGAAATTATCAAAAGACGATATTATAGTGGCATATTCAATCTATTTAATTTATATATGGAGATAGTAGACTATTGGATGTTACTTGATAATTCCGGTACAGTATTTGACGTCATTGCTGAAGGGATTAGAAATGAGTCTATATATGTTGTTAATCCAAAATCTTATCAAATACTTGAACAGTATGGAAGAGAAAGAAATATTTGAAATAAGGACAAAAATACTTGAAGGAATTTCGCTTTCCTTCAGACGTCTGGTTGAAGAGAAGAAAAAAAATGATGAAGATTTAGTCTTCTCCAAGAATGGTAAAATTATTAAGATCAAAGCTCGTGAATTTCGAGATGACAAAAATTAAATGAGGACAGAATTATATCTCGCATACGGCGTGAGAAGAAAAAAAAACTGTCTCAAAAGGATTAATTGATTACATTCCCGTTAGGGAGTGAATGAAATTTTATATGTAGCACAGGCGTTGCCCATGAGTGTTGAGTGCGCTTTCAGTTCTTTTTTTTGCTATTCCCCAAAAATGACTCTGTCTACATTTAGTTTTTACTGTTTCAATATAAAAAAAGAGACTGCCCATTTAGACAGCCTCTTCAACTAAAAATTACCTAATGAAACCGTAATAAATAATCAACCTTATGTTGTATATTTGTTCGATATGTTTATCTTTTTATTCTTCAAGTATCTCAAAATAGGCTATTAGTTTTGTATTTGGAATTGTTTCAACTCGCAGTATCCAATTTCTTTTGTCTGTTGGTCTATTAACAAGAGCTTCTTCTTTCGTTTTGTAGGGACCTATTCCTGTTCGATACATACCAAAAACATTATCATTCCCTAAATCAATAACGTTCGTGTATCGTTTTTGCAGATTCGAGAGAAATCTTTCAGCATTATTTCTTTCAATGAAGCTACCAAAAATAATGTAATACCCAGAACTGACGTTCCCCTGATAGGTTATCGGTTGATTTCTTGCTGCTGCCGTCGTACTTCTTCTGGAAGTGGTAGACTGATTACTTGTAGTAGCAGTTCCTTGTCTCGGTGAAGTATACAGTCTGTTCGTTTGAGTATTTAACAAGGCAAGACTGTTTTCCAATTCCTGAATACGTTTGTCCTTTTCGGATATCGTAGCTGCAAATTCTCTTTGTTTCTGTTCGTAAGCGCTTGTTTGCTTCTGTTGATTTTGCGTATATGTTTTAACTTGCGCATTCAAATTAGCAACCATTGTTTCCAACTCCTTAATTTGTTTTTCTTTCTCTGGTGATACAGCAGTTTTTTGTTGCGTTTGCGTTCGTTTATTTTTATCAGTAGTAGCAAGCTGGTCAGGTTGTTTCTGTCCTGTTTCGGCAGCTTGTTTTCGTCTATTGATTTCTTCGGTCAAATCATTAATCTTTTGCATTACTTCCTGAATTTGCTTTTCTTTTTCAGTCATAGCAACTTGTCCTGTTTGCGCTTGTGCTTGCGTTTGCGTTTGCGCCTGTGCTTGCGTTTGCGCCTGTGCCTGTGTTTGCGTTTGTCCTGTCACGAAAGTTGGTTTTCGTTGGGATTGAGACTGCACTCTTATTTGTTCGTTCAAACTTGCTGTTTCTCTTTCCAATTCTTGAATACGTTTTGCTCTTTCGGGAGAATAGGCGACTTGATTAGCCTGTTTTTGTCTGTTGATTTCAGCAGTCAAATCGGTAATCTTTTGCATTACTTCCTGAATTTGCTTTTCTTTTTCTCCTGCCGTAAGCGGTCTTGTTTGCGTTTGTGCTTGTGTTTGTCCACTTACAGTAGTTGGTCTTTGTTGTGTTTGCGTTTGTCCGCTTACAGTAGCTGGTCTTTGTTGCGATTGAGCCTGCGCCTGTTGTGTTGAAGGCGTTTGACCACCTTGCTTTCTTCTATTAATTTCTTCGGTCAGTTCAGCAATTTTTTGCATTACCTCTTGAATTTGTCTTTCTTTTTCGGACATAGGCTGACCAGAAGCTCTTTGTCGATTTTGATATGCTCTAACTTGTTCGTTCAAGGCGAGAGCATTTTTTTCCAATTCTTGGAGGCGTTTGTCTCTTTCAGTAGAAGGTACTGTTTGGTTTCCCTGATTTCCCTGTTTCCTTCTATTGATCTCTTCTGTCAAGTCGGCAATTTTTTGCATTACTTCTTGAATTTGTCTTTCTTTTTCAGAAGAAGGCACAGGTTTTCCCTGACTGCTTTGTTGAGAACTGCTTTGTTGATTTTGAGCAAGGCTACTTGTATTCGGTTTCCATTCAGGATGCGATTGAACATACTCATGTTTATCCTTTACAGTAGACAGAAAAGCATTTGCTTCATCTTCCAGCCTTTTATATTGTTCCATTTTAGCTGTTAATGCCGCTATTTCTTTTCTTAAGTTTTGTTCTACCAATTCATCGGCAGCTTTATCCTTTTTTCTTTTCTTTTTCTCTTGATGAGTCTTCAACCTTAATTCCAATGTCTGGATTTGGGATTGCGTTTCATCCTGTTTACCTTTTACGGTCGATAAAAAACTTATCATCTTTTGTTCTAATGATGATAAAACCTGTTCCTGTTTCCCTCCTTGTGGGGTTGATTGGGCATATCCCGAATAAAAACTACAGGATAAATATGCCATGGAACAAACTACAATAAATGTTCTTTTTGTACGTCTCATTTTTTTACTAATAAGGTTTGACAATTCTTTGTTTAATCTCAAGTGTTTCATTTCTCTAAATTTTGTTGCTCCAAAATTGCAAAAAACTGATGAGGCGTTTTTTCCTATTTTTATAATTTATTCAACGACATATTGTTGATAAAACTCTGCTCTTTTTTGCTTGTTTTTTGGAAAATTCAAAAGCAAAAAACAGCTTTGTATATTATTGATTATTACATTTTTATAGCACGTTTTAAAACAGCAAAAAAACAAGAAAATATACAGAGCAATCATTCAGATAATTACCTTCAACACCGCCTAACTTTTGGAGAAGTGAAAAAATGAGCAGAAAATATTCGCTGTGTTTTTTAAAAATCGCGAAAAAAACGAAACGATAAACGGGGGTCTGAGGGGAGAAAAAGAGGGGAAAAATACCCCCTCGCAAGGAAGAAAAATTATGCCTTTTATGGCTTAAAAAACGAGACGTAAAAAAGGACTAACAAGGCGTCATTATTGTAGAGATTGTTTCCCTTTTTCGTAAAAGAAAGCATGCAGCTGATAAGCGTTACTCGGCAACCAGCAAAGCAATATTTTCTACATGATGCGTATGAGGAAACATATCTACAGGTTGAACTTCTTTTACAGTATATTTGTGAGCCAATAAAGCAATATCACGCGCTTGCGTCGCGGGATTACAACTTACATATACAATACGTTGAGGAATTATTTTTAGTAATTGATTTACAACTTTGGGATGCATACCTGCTCTGGGAGGGTCTGTGATAACAACATCAGGAATGCCATTGCAAGCAATAAATTCATCCGTAAGAATTTTTGCCATATCTCCCGCAAAAAAACATACATTTTCAATATGATTTAGTTTCGCATTTTCAACAGCAGCATCAATGGCTGATGCAACATATTCTATTCCTGTTACTTTTTTAGCATGTTTTGCAGCAAACAGCGCAATTGTTCCCGTACCTGTATATAAATCGTATACGGTTTGTGTTCCGTTCATATCAGCCAGACGTATGGCTGTCTCGTATAATTTTAACGCCTGACCTGCATTGGTTTGATAGAATGCAAGCGGAGCAACTTTAAATGTCAAATCACCCATTTGCTCCGTTAAGAAATCATTCCCATAATATACTTTTGTTGAAAGGTCTGTTATTGCATCATTCATTTTTGTATTCTCTACATATATAATAGATGTAATCTGAGGAAATTGTTTTCCAAGAAAGGACAACAATGCTTCTGTCTCCGCTTCAAAGGCGGTTAAGACAACAATTATCATTATATCCCCATTTGTTGAAGTACGAATAATTACGTTACGAAGAAGTCCCGTCTGAGAACGAGCATTCCAAAAGGGCAAATTATGTGCAATAGCATATTGTCTGATAGCGTTTCTGATGTCATTTCCCAATTCATTGTGTAAATCGCAATGATGAATATCAAGTATTTTATCAAACATACCGGGCAAATGAAAACCTAAACCATGGGTGTCAATAAGTCCAGCGTCAAGATCAGACATTTCTTCTTTGCTAAGCCATCGTCTATTGGAAAAGGTATATTCTACTTTATTACGATAGGCAAAAATCAAATCGGAAGGCATTATCGGATTGACTTCCGGAAAATTAAATTTACCTATACGTTGAAAATTGTCTATTACCTGTTTTTGTTTATAATACAATTGCAGTTCATAATTCATATTTTGCCATTTACAACCGCCGCACAATCCAAAATGTTCACATCGTGGAGTTACTCTATTGGGGGAATAATTATGTATTGCAATAGCTTTTGCCTGATAATATGACTTTTTTCTCTTGATTACCTGTGCATCGATAATATCTCCCGGAACCACGTATGGGACAAAGACAACCTTATCTTCATATTTTCCGATACAAACACCTTCCGAACCAGCTTCTGTTATGTGTAAATCTTTAAGGATGATGTCAAGTTTTTGTTTTTTTCGCATTGTCGAATTAATTTATTTCTGGAGATTGACAGTGGTAGTCATATCCGATTTGATAATAAAGGTTTGGTCTTGTGTTTCGGTTGTATGGTAAGATTTCTGTTTGCGAAAAACGATTCTGTAAGTTCCGGGTTGTAGGAGGATAGACTCTTGTATATCGGTATCTCGGAGATTATAAATCCATTCTTCTTTTCCGTTTCTGATGACATATAAACTGCCAAATCCCAGATCATTCTTTTGAATTATAACTGAGCCGGGATTAGGAATTTTCACTTCGGTTGTATAGCTTTGACTGACGTCTACATTTTTCACCAACACTCTTGGCAGACATAGCGCTTCCAAATCATATTTACCAACAATATATTTATCTGGACTGTTAAAATATTGAATGTTCAAAATGTCATGACTGTCCGCTTGACGAATAAGGATAGGAATAGCTTGATACCTGTTGTTCTTGGAAGACAATCTCACCAAAATATTTCCTTGCGGGGCATCTACGGGGATGATAGTATGCTTCCCGGGAGCAAGTTTTATTCCTTCTACTTTGACAGGCGGTAATGTATGTACTTTTACATCATATTCAGGCATAGGATCAAGATATAAAGTATCGGGCATGCCACGTGTATTGAGCGTATGTATGTAGTTGTATAATATTTTTCCGTTAGCGGCGTCATAAAAAGTCATATTGACATTTGTTTCTGTTGGATTACCTTCATTGTCCAACAAATTAACTTGCGAAGTTGTTTCATTGAATATTTGTTGGATAATAATTGTTAAGGCATTATCGAAAGCGTTTTCACTGCTAGCATCGACGTATGCGCCTGCACAGGCAAGATCGGCGCTAAAGTTTGCACCTATACCGATTATAAAAGGTTTTAAAATAATACCTTTTCGTTGCAATGCCTGTGATATTTCGCAGGGGTCGCTTTTACATTCTTCTATTCCGTCGGTAATGAGAATAATGATGTTACGACATTGTAAACATTCTGGAAAATCATCTTCCGCTGCTTGAAGCGAGAGCCCAATAGGCGTGGTGCCCCTGGGATAAATGGATTTCAATTTCTGTTTGATCTTTTGAAAATTATCGGGAGCAAAGGCAACTTCAAGTTTTGTATCCGTACAGTCATAGAGATGAAAATCTTTTTGATGTCCGTATACTCTTAATGCCAATTCTACATTGGGTATATTTTCCAGACTGTCTATCATTTTGGACAGAACACGATTAGCAATATTTATTTTTTTATCACTCTGCCAATCCCCCCACATACTGTTTGACGCATCAAATATAAAAAGGATACGTGTAAGAGATTGTTTATTTAATTCTTCTTCCCGTTTTTTTCCTTGTCCCCATATTTGATTGACAAACAATAGCAGTAACGCCAAACAAAAATATCTTTTTATCGTCATGATACCTTATTTATTTTTGTGCAAAGATAGTACTTACTTGGCAAATTTAGGCTAATTTCAGTTTAATTTTTTTCCAACGTTCCAACAAACGACCCCTGTAAATGGCTTTCAGCTATTTACAGTTATTCCTTGTTTGCAACTATGCATGGGAGAAATAAATTTATGTGTTTTCGGACAGACACTAGATAGTGTCTGTCTATAAAGTATAATTATGAATTATGCTGACGCACGAAACCGCTTAATCAGCGTCATCATTGCGAAGGAAAAATGTCCCGTTAGGGACAAAATGTTGGTAGAAAATACAGCAATTCTCCTCTTGAG
>JAIROC010000194.1 GCA_031257735.1 Bacteroidales bacterium
TTTCTTAGATTGATATTGTCGCGAATAAAACGGGGTATTGACTGAAAGTCCCGCAGGGACAACACTTTATTAACCGTAGACTTCAGTCTACGGACGTCGAAACCATATCGGCAACCCAGTCCCGCAGGGACAGCACTTTAATTATCTGGTTTGAAGACAAGTGTCGTCCTTGCAGGACTTTTGTATAGTATGCGATACCTAATCCGTAAGCTAAAGCATACGGTTAATAAAATGCTGTTCCTGCGGGACATATAGACAATATTAGCGCTGATTAAAACAATTATTAAAATCGCGACAATCCAATCTGTGCCAAATCAGGAGTTCTTGATTTATGAAATATATTTTTGCAAAAGGTGTGATTGGTATTAGTATTTTTTATACTTTTGTCCTGTGAAATTTCAATGAGAGTTATAAATTATTTGGAGATAATCAAATGGAAAAATACGAGCCCATATTCAAAATAACGCCCGAAATTCTGACTGCAACATATGAAATAGCAGCTGATTTGGAGCGTATTGACATTATTCAAGAGAAAACTTTAACACTGCAGTTGCGCAAGGAAAACCGTATAAAAACCATTCATTCTTCGCTGTGGATAGAAGCAAATTCACTTACATTGGAGCAGGTTACGGACATTGTAGAAGGTAAACGGGTTATAGGTCCAGCAAAAGATATTTTGGAAGTAAAAAATGCTATTGTCGCCTACGACGAATTACTTGATTGTAATCCATACAATGAAAAGGATTTACTCCGTCAGCATGGTTTGTTAATGAAAGGTTTGTCTGATAATGCCGGAAAATATCGCAATGAAGGAGTTGGCGTTTTTGATGGCAACATTCCCATTCATATAGCGCCGCCACATACACGAGTTCCTGTACTGATGGGACAGTTACTCAATTGGGTAAAAATCGCTAAACTGCCACAAGTGGTAAAAAGTTGTATTTTTCATTATGAGTTTGAATTTATTCATCCATTTATGGATGGTAATGGCAGAATGGGGCGAATGTGGCAAACGCTTCTCCTGTATCAGGAAAACCCTGTTTTTGCGTGGCTGCCAATAGAAACTATCGTGGCATACAATCAGCAGGAATACTATCGGGCTATTCGCCGTTCTACTCACCATAACGATAGCGGGATTTTTGCCGCCTTTATGCTTTCGGCTATTAAGCAAACAATAGCAGAGTTTAAAGAAAAATATAATCAAGGTGAAATCGAAATCAATCTAAATGCAGGTGTAAATGCAGGTGCAAATGCAGGTGTAAAGTTGACAGAAATACAGAAAAAGATATTATCCTTAATTGAAAAGAATAATACCGTTTCGCAAGCAGAAATTGCAAAAAGATTAAACGTTGATGTATCAACAATCTATAGAAATATTGGAAAAATGAAATTATCAAAAGTATTGTCGAGAGTCGGATCAGACAAATCAGGACAATGGATTATTTTAATTGAAAATTGAAAATTGAAAATTGAAAATGAAATATAATATAATTAGAGTCTGTTTAGCTTCGCTGCTCTTACGGGTGAAAATGAGCTAACGCATAGAAATGCGTTATTGCTTCTCTTCTTTGTTTTGAGAAATATCTTCTATAATTTGCCATAAATCATGCGCTGACTTTGACCATTGAAAAAGCGGTATTCGTTTTTTTCCTTTCAGGATTAAATCTTGACATAATTTTTTATCGGTGAAGATACGTTCCATAGCGCTTACTATTTCGTCAACAGAAAAGGGATCAACCAACAAAGCCGCATCACCCGCTACTTCAGGCATGGCGGTTACACGGGATGTAATCACAGGAAGCCCGCAGGAAAACGCTTCCACTATCGGTACACCAAAACCTTCAAAAAGAGAAGGATAAAGTAAAGCAACAGAAGATGAAATAATTTTATTTAATTGAACGGTAGGAATGTATCCTGTGAAAATTACATCTTTTGAGAACTGCATCTTTTGTAAAAACGATCGCATTTCCCTGTCCCAATATTTATTCATCCCCGCGAATACGAGTTTCGCCTCGTGATTTTTAGCACGAAAAACATCAAACGCTTCCAATATATTGATAATATTTTTACGCCTGTTGGCAGTTCCTACAAATATAAAATAAGGAATAGCGCCTGTTAGTTGCTGTTGCACTGTCTTCTTTTCTTCTTCCGAAATCTCAAAAAAATCATTGGCAATACCATTGTATACTACTTTAATTTTAGCAGTATCAATGTGATAGTTTTTCACGATATCCTCTTTCGAAAACTCCGATACAGTAACTAGAAAGTCAGCTTTACGGGCAAAACGTGGAAAGAAAAAACGATAATATTTCCGATACCAAAAATTACTGAACTCAGGATGATGTACAAAATTCAAATCGTGAATTACATTTATTGTCTTTACTTGGGAACTAAGACATAACCAACCGTCAGGGGAAAGAAAAATATCAATTTTCTCCCGCTTTAACGCCTTTTTGATACCTGCTTCAAAAAAGAGTATCCACAAAAAAGGATGTCTTGCCTGAGGATGAACAATAACAGGTTTTACATTGTCCGCAAACACAAATTCAGGATCATACTTTCTGTCGAAAAAGAATATAAATTGATGTTCAGGATGCTCCTTTACCATACGACGAACTGTCTCGTATGAAAACCATGCTATTCCATCCATTTTACCCTTTACAAACAAGCGCGTATTAATTCCTATTCGCATCTAATTCACTGTTATTAATGTTTATGTTAATATTATCTGTTTCCTGGTCGTAGCTAAGCGTAATTTTATTTCCTCTCTGAATATTTCCATTGATGATTTCTTCCGCCAATAAATCTTCGATATATTTCTGAATAGCTCTTTTCAATGGACGAGCGCCATATTGTGTACTCCAGCCTTTTTCGGCAATAAAATCTTTGGTGGAAGCGCTCAATTCAAAATCAATGTTCAATTCCGCCATTCTGTTATAGACATGTTTTATTTCAATATCAATTATTTTAAAGATGTCTTCTTTGTTTAAGGAATTGAAGATAATAACATCATCAATACGATTAATAAATTCTGGAGCGAACTGTTTATTGAGAGCATCTTCTATAATTTTCTGTGCATTTTTGTCGAGAGCTTCTCTTCGAGCAGAAGTAGAGAAACCAATTCCCTGTCCAAAATCTTTTAGTTGTCGACTTCCAATATTGGAGGTCATAATGATAATTGTATTTTTAAAATCTACTTTTCGCCCAAGTCCATCTGTCAAGTGTCCGTCATCGAATACCTGCAGTAAAATATTGAAAATATCGGGATGCGCTTTTTCTATTTCGTCTAACAAAACAATGGAATAAGGTTTTCGTCTTACTTTTTCTGTAAGTTGTCCGCCTTCTTCATATCCTACATATCCCGGAGGCGCTCCGACTAAACGTGATATAGTAAATTTTTCCATATATTCGCTCATGTCAATACGTATCATGGCATCTTCACTGTCAAATAAATATTTAGCCAATACTTTACAGAGAAATGTTTTTCCTACGCCTGTAGGTCCCAAAAACATAAATGTTCCGATAGGTTTGTTAGGGTCTTGTAATCCTACTTTATTTCTGCGAATGGCACGAGTTATTTTATGAACAACTTCTTTTTGACCGATAACAATATTGTTTAGATATTCTTCCATATTGGTTAATCGGTCGCTATCGTTTTTGTTAATTCTTTTTACAGGCACTCCCGACATCATTGCAACTACATCGGCAACAATTTCTTCGGAAACTTCTGCCCGTTGCAATTGCATTTCTTCTTTCCAAATTTTCTTTATTTGTTCCAATGTTTCTTCTATATGTTTGGCTTCGTCTCTATATTGAGCAGCTTCTTCATATTGTTGTTGATTGATAGCCGTACGTTTTTTATTAGCAAGTTCATCCAATTGTTTTTCAAGGTCAAGAATATTATCAGGGGTACCTACATTATGAATATGTACACGGGCGCCGGCTTCATCCATGGCGTCTATGGCTTTATCAGGGAGAAATCTGTCGGTAATATATCGTTGCGTCAGATAAACACAGGTTCGGATAGCATCATCGGTATACGTTACCAAATGATGATCTTCATATTTTTCCTTAATATTTTGAAGGATTTGAATTGTTTCTTCCGGGGTGGTAGGATCAACCATCACTTTTTGAAAACGACGTTCTAAACCGCCATCTGATTCGATATTTTTCCGATATTCATCTAAGGTTGTAGCGCCTATACATTGCAATTCACCTCTTGCCAGCGCAGGTTTAAACATATTGGAGGCATCCAAAGACCCAGAAGCATTTCCAGCGCCAACAATGGTATGAATTTCATCAATAAATAAGATGACATCGGGGGAAGTCTCCAATTCGGCAAGTAATGCTTTCATTCGTTCTTCAAACTGTCCTCTGTATTTTGTTCCTGCCACCATCGATGCAATGTCCAATGCGACAACTCTTTTGTCCATCAATACGCGTGGAACATTTCTATCCTTAATACGAATTGCCAAACCTTCTGCAATAGCAGATTTCCCAACACCGGGTTCTCCTATAAGGATGGGATTATTTTTTTTTCGTCTACTTAAAATCTGTGCAATGCGTTCCAATTCTTTTTCTCTGCCGACAACAGGATCTAATTTTCCTTCTTCGGCGGATTTGTTTAAATCTCGACCAAAAGCATCTAAGACAGGTGTTGTACTCTTCTTTAAAAATCCGCCTCCTTTGTTTGTCCGAAATTGTGTGCCTTCTGGATTATAACTATCTTCTTCTTCGGAGGCTTCTTCGTTATTGAAATCCGAATCCGTATTCATCTGTGTTTGACCATTACTGATTTTATTTCTTTCAACCAGATAAGATTTTAATTTGTCAAAGGTTAATCCATATTCCTCTAGAATACCATGGAGGGAGGTGTCTTTTTTCCATAGTATCGCCATAAGAATATGTTCAACTTCAATCGACAGACTGCCATACTTTTGAGCAAAGAGTCCTGCCAAATCAAACATTCGTTCTGTTTGTTTGATAAGGGGCAATGATTCAGCGGAAAGTACTGTTTCTGTTTCTTCTTCTCGCATTGTAATTTGATTAATTATCCGTTGTCGGATAGAATCAAGTCTAATATCAAATTGGGTAAATAAGTCTTTTACCAAATTAAGATCGGCGTTTATTATTGCCAAAAAAACATGCTCTATTTCTATTTTTTTTGAGCGAAGTTGCTGTGCTTCTACCGAACTTATAACTATAATGCTATTCATCTCGCTGGAAAAAATCCATTTATTCATACTGATTCTGTTTACTTTAAATTTATAATGCTATTGGATATATATTCTTTTAATTCAATTTCCAAAAGTAGCGCTTTTCGTCCAACGTAGCGTTTTTACTTTCATTATTTTTTGAACAAATAAATGTTGAACAAATATTCATCAATTGAAAACTTCATCAATTGAAAATTAGCTCCGCTGCTCTTACGGGTGCTTCGCTGCGCTACCAATGACGTGCTGTTGGATAAGGATTGCTTCATTATCCAAGAATACGCCGACTTTATAGACAAACTCTAATTAAATTGGCAAAAAAGTTGTATTTTTGCACCCTTATTTTTTTAGAAAAATTTTAATTACTTTATGGAGTTAGCAAGTAAATACAATCCTGTAGAGGTTGAAGGGAAAAACTATCAATTTTGGCTTAAACACAATCTTTTCAAATCTATTCCTGACAATAGAGAGCCTTATACTATCATAATCCCTCCGCCAAATGTAACGGGAGTTTTGCACATGGGACACATGCTTAACAATACTATTCAGGATATTTTGGTTCGTCGTGCGCGGATGTTGGGAAAAAATGCGTGTTGGGTGCCGGGAACTGACCATGCTTCTATTGCAACCGAAGCAAAAGTTGTATCCAAACTTGCATCGGAAGGAATACTCAAAAAAGATATTACACGTGATAAATTTTTGAAACATGCTTGGAATTGGACACATCAATATGGAGGAGTTATATTGGAGCAACTTAAAAAGTTAGGAGCTTCCTGTGATTGGGATAGAACTTGCTTCACCATGGATGAACTTCGGAGCAAAAGTGTTATTAAAGTTTTTTGTGATTTATACGAAAAAGGATTGATTTATCGCGGAGTTCGTATGGTAAATTGGGATCCCAAAGCCTTAACTGCTATATCTGATGAAGAAGTTATTCACAAGGAAGTTAACGGAAAACTCTATTATATAAAGTATAAAATCGAAGGAGAAGATGGTCATATTGTCGTAGCGACAACTCGTCCCGAAACAATATTTGGAGATGTTGCCGTTTGTATCAATCCCAATGATGAAAAAACAGCTGCTCTTAAAGGAAAAAAAGTAATTGTTCCGATTATTAATCGTGTTGTTCCAATTATTGAGGATGATTATGTAGATGTGGAATTTGGAACAGGATTTTTGAAGGTTACGCCTGCGCATGATATTAATGATTATCTTTTGGGAGAAAAATATCATTTAGAGGCGATAGACATTTTAAATGATGATGGAACATTAAACGCATATACGCTGCAATACGAAGGAATGGATAGATTTGATGCACGTAAGCAGATAGAAAAAGACCTGTCAGACGCAAACTTGCTCGAAAAAACAGAACCATATACCAATAAAGTAGGTTTTTCGGAACGTACAGATGTTCCGATTGAACCCAAATTATCAATGCAATGGTTTTTGAAAATGCAAGAGTTGGCAAAACCTGCACTAAAGGCGGTAATGGATGATACTGTCAGATTTCATCCTGCAAAATTTAAAAATATATATCGTTATTGGATAGAAAATATAAAGGATTGGAATATTTCCCGTCAACTTTGGTGGGGACATCGAATACCTGTTTATTATTTGCCGCAGGGAGGATTTGTTGTTGCACAATCAAAGGAGGAGGCTTATCAAAAGGCTTTGAAAATAATTGATTATTCGTTATCTATAGATGAATTACAACAAGATGAGGATTGTCTTGATACATGGTTTTCGTCATGGTTATGGCCTGTTTCCGTGTTTGACGGCATCAACAATCCAAATAATGAAGATATTAATTATTATTATCCTACTCAGGTATTGGTAACAGCTCCTGAAATTATATTTTTCTGGGTAGCGCGGATGATTATGGCGGGGTATGAATACAGAAAGGAAGCTTGTTTTTATGACGTATATTTTACCGGAATTGTAAGAGACAAATCAGGGCGTAAGATGTCAAAGTCTTTGGGAAATTCTCCCGATCCTGTCGAATTGATGGATAAATATGGAGCGGATGGCGTAAGAATGGGAATGTTATTGACCTCTCCTGCAGGAAATGATTTGCCTTTTGATGAAAGTCTCTGTGAACAGGGACGAAATTTCAATAATAAAATATGGAATGCATTTCGATTAGTAAAGGGATGGAATGTTGACAATGAAACAGCACAACCTGTGGCTTCTCAAGTGGCGATACAGTGGTTTAATTCTTTATTGAACAAGACCATAATTGAAACAGCGGATTTATTTGAAAAATATCGTTTGTCGGAGGCTTTGATGATGCTTTACAAATTGTTCTGGGATGAATTTTCATCATGGTATCTGGAAATCATAAAACCTGCATATCAGCAGCCTGTAGACCAAACAACATATCTGGCAACACTACATTTCTTCGACAGTCTATTGAAAATATTACATCCTTTTATGCCTTTTATTACAGAAGAATTATGGCAAGCGCTTGAACCTCGAAAAGAAGGTGAAAGTATCATGTTACAGATGATTCCGCAAACAGAAATACCCGATAATGTTGTTCTGGATAACTTTGAAAAAATCAAAGAGATTATTACAGAAATTCGTTCCATTCGGTTACAGAAAAATATCCCCAATAAGGAACGCTTAAACCTCCAAATAAAAGGAGAACATCCGTCTGAATTTAATCCTGTTATTATTAAGCTGTGCAATTTGAACACGATAGACAGAGTTCAAGAGAATGAAGATAATGCTGTTTCTTTTCTGGTTGGAACGACAGAATATGCAGTTCCTCTTGATAACTTGATAAATGTTGAAGATGAAATTAAAAAGATTGAAACGGAAATAATATATTATGAACAATTTCTTTCTACGGTATTGAAAAAATTGTCAAATGAAAAATTTGTCGCTAATGCTAAGCCAGAAGTCGTAACAATGGAACGAAAGAAACAGTCTGATGCTGAATTCAAGTTGAAATCATTGAACGAAACACTTGGTAAATTAAAAAATAATTCATAATTAATTAGTGTCTGTCTATAAAGTATAATTATGAATTATGACCCGTAGCGAAGCGGAGAGCAGCGTAGCTAATTATGAATTATGAATTATGAATTAGGCTGACGCATGAAACCGCCTAATCAGTGCCGTCATTGCGGGCTTGACCCGCAATCTCCTGCCCTAAAACGCGTTGTCGGATGGGGATTAGCTCCGCTGCTCTTACGGGTGCGGGTCAAGCACGCAATGACGTGCTGATTGTTGCGGGGAGCGCTTTTGAAACAACCCTATTTATACTATATAGACAGACACTAATTAGTATCTGTCTATATAGTATAATTATGAATTATGCTGACGCACGAAACCGCTTAATCAGCGTCATCATTGCGAAGGAAAAATGTCCCGTTAGGGACAAAATGTTGGTAGAAAATACAGCAATTCTCCTCTTGAG
>JAIROC010000220.1 GCA_031257735.1 Bacteroidales bacterium
CGGACGTCGTTGTGCAGGCGGGTCGTCATTTGACGGTACACCTCCGTCTTTCCGTCGGCGGCGGTGATGACGATTAGCGCATTGCTCACGCCCGGAGGCCATCCGTGGGTTACCTGTCCGGCGTTTTCGCCTGCCGACCGGTCAATCACCACGCGGATATTGTCTTCGTTGATGACCTTCACTTTGACTTCCGCCACTTCGTCGGTGGCTTCGGAAAATGTAGATACCGTTTCCCAAACGTCTTTCGGGATGTCCGTCTTTGGCAGTGTTGACTTCAAAATTGTCCCATTCGATGTTTTACGGATGCTGCAATAATTTCTGTTTGGTCATCGACTTGCTGTATTCTATGTTTTGAGATTCGAGCATAATTATTTTTGCAAAATTAAGACAAAATATCGGCATTAATATTAATAGCATTATTCACATAATCTAACTCCTTAACTTTATCCCACTCACCATTTGCATCTTTTTTTTCGATTATTAAGGAGCGGTCATTGTCAAATGTTAGTTTGAGTTCTGCGTCTGCATTATCTTTACCATTTAGAGTTGCATAAGCACCCAAAAAGAAATCAATGTCATCACCTTTTATAGGTCCGTTTTCTGACGTGAATGAATAATTTCTACACAAATCTGTTACAACCTCATTTCTGTTACTATCAAGCATTACCCACGAATACCAACTGCGAGGACGAGAAACCCAAATATGATTGCCATTCCATGCAACTCTAATTGCTTTTTCTTTTTGCATCCAATTTTGTAAATGAGGCGATTTGTATAATGCTTCGTGAACTCGTTTCATCCTTTCGTGGGTTGAAGCATCGTTATCCCAACCTGTAATAGTTGAATCTTTTGCAACAGCATCGTTTAACGCTGTTTTCAAAGCATTTTCATCAGATAAACTAAACCATTCTCGCGTTGCAGTTCTTACAACTTTATCAGAAGCGAGCATCTTTTTCAAATAATGTTCTTTCTCGTCGGTATCTGTGTAATTTCTATTTATGAATTGATTGTATTCTGTGTACCTGCTTATCAAAGCACGCAGAAACAAGTGTCCATCTTTCCGATATTCTATACTTACACCTTTTTCATCAAAAACTTTATTTGCCATATCAGTTCTATGCTCAAAATCAGATTCAATCATATCATCTGTAATAATAAAGCCTACCGAACCTTTGAAAAACAAGTGTTCTTCTGCTTTAATAAATGTGTTCTCCCAATTTGTATTTGGTTGAACTATGAATTGTGCTTTTTTACATTCTTCTGCAACTGCATTTGAGGAAGATTGTGAAGATATTGTTTTTGTAGTATCGGCAAGAAATGAATAAATATTGGTCGAATTAGTAGATAACTCATTTATCAACTCCATAGCGCTATACATAGGTTGAAAACCGTCAATATCTGTATTTTCTACAATATTCCAAACTACACGCATCCATTGTTTAAATTGCGTATTGTCAAAAGTGTTTTTTTCTAAAAATAGCGATATTGCCAAGAAAATCACTCTTTCGGACTGTGTCATTTCTTGCAAGAAGTGCCATTTTGTAGAATTGTTCTGCCAAGACGGTTGAATACATTCCTTAATATCGTTCCAATTATCAGTTAAAATATCAAAAACTTTTTCTAAAGACGGAATTATATTTTCTTTTTTCAAAATCATTTGAAAAGCATTGAAATTTTGATATTTGCCTTCGGATAATAAAGTTTCGTAATTTGTTTTTTCGTATTCTTCATCAATTATAATGACTTTGCTGCGCTGCTCAAATTTTGCCTTGAAAATCAAATAATACTTTTGTAGAAAACATTTATAAAACAGTCGAATAAACAGCAAATCTACCGTTTCGCCTTGATTTAATATGTTGCCGTTTTTATCTTTTTCTTCAATTTGAAAGTCTTTTATTGCCCGCCATAAAAATTGCGCCCATTTTGTATCAATTTTTTGAGAAATAGCAAGATAATAGGGCATTTTTCTTCCATCTAATTCTACTGTTTTTTGAAAATCTGTTTTATACACATTGTTATCGTCTTTCATCCATTTGATTAAGTCGGCCTTAAAATTTTCAAAATCGGTTAATTGCTTGCCGCGAGCATTCATTTTCATATACAACTCGTCTGTCAAATTAAAACCATTAAGAGGCAATATGTAAAATTGCAAATTTTGTAGTTTTTCAAAAAAATTCCTTTTATCTTTTCCGTATTTTTCATTGATAGCATCAAGCATATTCAACATTGCTTTTATTGTCGGGTCTTGTTTATATGATTTATAAAACCATGGCAGATTTTTAATTTCTTCTGATGGTTTATTCGCAAAAGTTAAAGTCGTATCAGTTATTTTTTCGCAAAAACGCCTTGACGAAGTCCGTGTTTCATAAGTGAATTTTTTGAGCAAGATGTTTAGGTTTTTTCTGTCTTGTTCTTCTAATTCTTGATTTCCTATATACCAATACAACAAATACAAGGTAGTTAATCGTTGTTGTCCATCAAGAGGAGTAAAGATGTTTGTTTTTTGTTTATTGTCTAACTCTACTTTTTTCACAGAACCATAAACAAAGTCCATTTCAATTTCAGAGTTGTTTTCCAGCGCATCAAAAATCGAAGTTAAGAACCGTTCGCGGACTTCACCCTGCGATTCTCTGCCCTGTGCATAATCACGTTGAATTTTAGGGATTTCTATCTTATCCAACTTTATGGATTTGTTCTGCTCGTCTTGAATTGTTATGCTATTTTCAAGAATATCTTTGAAAGTATATTTATTCATTGCTATTTTCTTTTTATGAAATTTTTATTGTTAAAAAGTCATTTAAAATAGTTCCAATATGATTTTGATAGTTTTGTATGTCTCCTTTTTCCCACTTTGTGCGAGAAGTTCCTACTTTATCAAAATATTTCAGAAAAACGTGTTTAGTGCAGATTGGAATGAATTTTCCTTCCATATCTTTTCCAATTATTATCCGGCGTTTGGTTGGGAAAAGAGCATTGCCATAACTGCGGTTTATGTCAGAATTAAGCAAGGTTAAATTTCCAATACTATTTTTTGTTCCCTCGTCATTTTCTCTTTCGCCTGAAAGTTTGCAAATTTCTTTATACAAATCTGCAAATTTAACTTGTGTGCTCGCATTTTCTAAAAAATCATTTATCTTGTTAACAAGTTCGTTGCTATCAGCCAATTCTTTCGATAAATCTTTTTTCGCTATTTTTAGCCATTCATTTTCATCGTCTGTGTTTGGGGTTTGAGAATCAACATGTTCTACATCCCATTTTTCGTTTTTGAATAACTTGAACGGGAATTTTATGATAAAATTTTCATCGTCTTGTGTGTTGCTGCGTTCAGAAATTTCGTTATATTGCCTGTTGATAAATTCAATATTAAACAGCAGTAATAATCGGCGAATTTGTTCTTTGTTTTTATTCTCAAATGGCAAATCAATCAAATAATTTTCTCCACTTTTTTCACAAGATACATTTTCGACAATATCCTTTATTTTTTCGATTAAGCCTTTTGTAAAATCCTCTTTGTGTCTGCTGTCATAAATCTTGTAAATCTCAATAACAGAAATTTTACAATAAATTAAGAACCCAATGTAATGATACCAAACAGGCGTATTATACCATTCTTGAAAAGCGAGAAAATATTCGTGAATTTTATCCCATTCTTCTTTGACTTTGTCAAATGTCATATCGGCAGTGAATTTTTCGTTGAAAAAACGGAATATTGTGTATTTGTCTGTCCCGTATTTGCTTTCAAATGTTTTTCTATCTTTATGTTTTTCAATCTCACAAATTAAATCAAACAAAAATTCAATGCGGGCAGGCATATCATTTTGGTCATTGTTGAGAAACCACCAAAATTCCTCGTTTTGAAAAGCATATTCTATTTTGTCCCATTCATTTGCAGTGATTGTTTGTTGTGATTCAATTATACTTCCGCGATTTTGCAAAAACAATGCTTTAATAAGTTCGGCGTTTGTCAATGGAATTTTACCCATATTGATACGGATAAATGTATCTATCGGATTTTTATCGTCTTCGATTTCGTACCATAGAACTTTTACCAATCCTTCCTCTTTTTTGTTTGCCTCGTCAAGAACAATAGTGTTCAATATGCTACCTGCAACAGGGTCTTTCTGAGGAAATCTTGTTGAATTTTCAAACCAATCTTTCACAAAAGAATAACATTGCTTGATAAAATAACAATCCATTGTATCTGCATCTTCAGTTGAAATACTATCAAGAAAACTCTTTGTATTTGGGCGTGTTTGGTATTCTAAATCAAAATTCGGCTTACCAAATTTATCTTTTAATGTGATTGCTACAAAATGTCCATCTATCATTTTCCCACCAAATTCGCTCTCTAAATATGACAAAATAATTCTGATAGTTGTTAATCGTTGTTGTCCATCAATGACTTCATGCCATTCTTTTGATTTGTCGAGGTTATTTCTTTCTTTCTCTTCGTCTTTGAGTTTCTTGACAACTATAGGTTGTAAACAATAAAATTCTCTTTCTGTTTTGTCCTTTTTGGTTGCGAAAGCATAAATGTCTTCCAACAACTCTTCTATTTGTTGCCTATCCCAACGGTAGCCACGCTGGTAAGACGGAATAAAAAAGTTCTTTCCAAGAATCTCACTAACTGATTTTAGCCCAATTGTATTTTCTGCCATATTTTTTATTATTTTAGCGCTGCCGTTTTGTTGACAATTCGCGGCACAAAGTTACACCTTTTTTTGACACAACAACCTGAAAACTTTTTCACTCAATTTTTATCCGCATTTCATTTCTCAACGTGGCTTATACCGTCCGTAACGATTTTCACCTTCGGACAAACCGCCGGTAACGGCGTGGCTCCTTACCGTCTTGCAAGGGAAGAGCGGTAATCATGTTTGTACGGCAGTAAAATCATTGCTGTCTAACACCTTTTATAACATTAAAAACCACAACTTTGTCCTGCCACTAAAAGAGCCGCCCCCGATGCTCAACACATCAAAAACGGCTCTTTGTACGTTTCCAGACCAACTACTTTTTCTCGTTCAGTTCCGCATGTAAACGTTCGATTTCCTGCTGTTGGCGTTCTACTTCCTGCACTTGCGCCTCAAAATCTTCGTGGCGCTGACGGTCGATGGCGGCGGCGAGGTCTTCGATGGTGAGCGGCATGGAATAGGTCGGTTCGTTGCCGAAGCGCTGCTCGTCGTTGACGTGTCTGAGGAACGGCAACATCGTCTAATTGTCGTTCAATTAGCATGCTTTCTATCGGTCAGCTTGCCGAAAGGTTGTTATACGTACCGTAGGAAAGGCTCAAGTTTGCCACCGGTCAAAATG
>JAIROC010000255.1 GCA_031257735.1 Bacteroidales bacterium
GGTTGTCCGGGATGAATGGGTGGATAGGATATTTTACATTTTTTATAATTCACATGTAGATACAATAGCCCGCTGTGTGATAAAATAGGGAAGGAATAATTATCGGATAAAAGGGCAACTTGTAAAGAGGAACGGGTGTGGAAGAATAGTTCTGATAAAAGGGAGGAAGAAGAATAGTTATGAAAAAGTAAAAAGGGCAACTGCGCATAACAGGACTGTTTACGCTCCGCCGCCCTGGTGGGCGGCTGCGGGGTTCAGTCGCCTAGGTCAATCGCTGCGCTCATTCCCACGGCTCCTTCACCCACATTGGGGCGGGCGGTCTTGCTACGCAAGCCCTTATATGCCCGCCCCAACGTCGTAAACACCCGGAACGTTAGGCGCAATTACAATACCAATATCTGTTGTGAAAATTATTGACTTTCTTTGAATGTATTTGTATAATAATCCCTATGGAGGATAAAGAAAATTTATGGACAATAAAGAATTAGAATGTTTTATAAAAAAATTGATAGGAGATAATAAATATGATACAATACATACATTGATTCCTCTTTTATCTGGAAATATTCAATATGCCTTATCAAATAATTCAAATGTAAAACTAAGAAAATTGGTTCATGCCTTATTCGAATCAATTAATAATGATCAATTTAATTATGAACGCTTCAATGAGCTGATACATATTATAGATATGGATTCTTTTGTTAAAGACAGCATTGAAAACATTTATCAAAATCATGCAGATTTATATATAAAAATGATGTTTTCATGTATAGATATCTTGGGGGAAAGGGGAGAAAAGACTAATCATCCCGGTGGATTAAATATTACATTAATATCTCTTAATCGTCTTATTGGAACATTCCAAAGTGTACTAATATTATTAAGATCTGGTTTCCATTTAGAGGCAGAGATATTATTCAGAATTATTGTTGAACAATTGGCATATGCTTATGTGTGCTATGATTTAGACGATCTGGATATAATAGATAAATTGGAACCAAATAATTGTATAAGAGAAATTAAGAAAAAATATAACTTATTGGGTATGTTTTATGGCGAATTATCTAATTCAGTTCATTTTCGTACGAAATCATTCTATAAAATATTATCGCTTGATGGTGAGAAAGTAGGTATAAATACACGATCTGGAAAAAGATCAAAGGAAAAATATTTATATTTTTTTTATTTATCTTTTGTATTTTTAGATTTATGCAGGCAAATAGATGAAAAATATATTGCCAGCGGATTTGATTTCAAAACCACATTATTTTTAGCTCATCAAATGTTTGATGAATTTCGGGAAAAATTAAGAAATGAATTTGGAGTGTAAAGATATTGTAACTGCGCCTAACAGGACTGTATGCGCTTCGGGGCCTAACGGCCCCTCGGCCTCCGCAACGGCTAGGTCATTCCGCTACGCTCCATTCCCACGTCATTGCTCCGGCACAGTTTGTCGGCCCTGGAAATGCTGCACATTTCCCTATTCGGGCCGCCAAACCGTCGCATACAGCCGGAACGTTATGTGCAATTTTTACTGGGCATTTTTCGAGCCAGGCACCATCCATGGTGCCTGAAATTCTTTGTTGTAGATTTTGAATAAACAGATACTATATATTTTTATAAAAAATGACTTGACAATGTTTAAAATAATGTATAAAATGGTAAATATCCATTTAATGGAGATTGAAAAAAATCAAACTGTGGAGGATAGTATGCAAAAATATATTTTTTTATTTGTGGCAGCATATATGATGCCGCTTTATATCTTTCCTGATGAAAATGATGAGTATTTAATGTTATTAAATGAATCCATGACAAAGAATGGATATGTAAATTTTGATATAAATCAAAGACCTGGAATTAGTGTTGCAATAGATAATTATTTGATGAAAAATCCATTGGAATCACTAAAAGAAATTACCCCATTAATAATGGGTGAAAATCCTGTATATTGGCTTATTTATATAAACAGAAATGAAAATAAAGATATAGCAAATTTTGCATGTATTGTATATATAACTTATAATAACATACAATATGCTTATTATAAAATAAACGAAAAAATGATATTTAACGAAGAGCGAATTTTCGAAATCAATGGAAATGAGGAGACATTCAAAATATTCTATTAAAATAATAATGGCGGAAAAGAAACACAAAAAATATTCCGTCCCCTGCCATCCATGGCAGGGGACGATTGGCAATATGGCAGTAAAAACTGCACATAACAGGACTGTTTACGCTCCGCGCCCATTCGGGCGCTCCGGGGTTCAGTCGCCTAGGTCGGTCGGCCTGCGGCCTCGCTCCCACGGCTCCTTCACCCACATTGGGGCGGGCGGACTTTGCTTGCGCAAGCCCTTGTATGCCCGCCCCAACGTCGTAAACAGCCAGAACGTTAGGCGAAATACCGCATTTTTAACCCTATTGCATAAACTCAAATCATAATATATAATAGTATAATGAATTTTTCAGGGTATATGTTACAAAAAAGTATACGCCCTTTCCTCATTTGCGGTGATTCTTTTGATGTTTTACGGAAATTTCCTTCAAATTGTATTGATATGGTCATAACAAGTCCGCCGTATTGGGGGAAAAGAGAATATGATAATGGTGGTATAGGTTTAGAAGAAACATCTGAGAGTTTTATAAATAATTTATTATTAGTTATTTATGAAATAAAAAGAGTCTTAAAACAAGATGGATCATTCTGGTTAAATATTGGGGATACTTATAAAAATAAGTCTCTTGTTGGTATTCCTTGGCGAATAGCCTTGAAAATGATAGATGAACAAGGCTGGATATTACGCAATGAAATAATATGGAATAAAATAAAAGGCGGAATGGATAATTCCAATGATAAATTAGGAAATGTGCATGAACCTTTATTTCATTTTGTAAAGAATAGTAAATATTACTATGATACAGATGCAATCAGATCGAAGCCGCAAAAAACTATTATAAAAAATGGCGCCGTAGTTTCAGCAACAGGTGTAAGTGGTGTCAGGTATAAAAGGCAGATAGAGTTATCAACAGCATTATCTAGCATAGAAAAACAAAATGCAATCAAAGCACTTAATGATATTCTGTGTGAAGTAAAAGAAGGAACTATTTGCGATTTTCGCATGATCATTAGGGGACAACAGCGAACAACCCATTCGGATAGTATAAAAGTATCTGGTCGTGCAAAAGAATTAAAAGAGAAAGGTTTTTATTTTTTGAAATATCATCCTAATGGAAGTAAACCAAGGGATGTGTGGGATATATTGCCAGAAGATTCTCAAAACAGGTGTTCCCATTTTGCACCTTTTCCAGAAGATTTATGTAAAATTCCTATTTTAGCAACATGTCCAAAAGATGGAATAGTATTAGATCCTTTTGTTGGTACGGGAACAAGTTTAGCTGTTGCTTACTTATTTGGCAGAAAATCTATTGGTATTGATATTTCTGAAGACTATATAAATAATGCATATCAACGGTTTTATGAACCTTCATTATTTGAGGCTGTAAATGTTTAAAATAGTTGAACTATTTGGAAACAATGCTCTAAATCGTGAAATTAATTGGGATGAAATTGTTAAAAATCAATGGTGTCCTTATTCTAATAAACTTTGTTATAAAGTTAGAAAAAGTCAGCCCGAAATTTCTATAGGTACATGTATAGTTAATTACGGAGTAAAAAATCAGCCAATAATAATTTGTCCAAATCGGTTACTTCAAAATAGAAAAGTGTTTCTTGATTGTATTCATTTATTGCAGTTGCATCAACCTGGTAATGATATTCATGTTGTATCAGAATTATCTGTTCCAGGGGGCAGCATTGATTACGTTATTGCTTCTGTAAAGGATGGTAAAGTGATTGATTTTACCGGTATAGAATTTCAAACATTAGATACAACTGGAACGGTTTGGCCAGAAAGACAAAAATTGTTAAAAAATCATGGGGTCTTAACAGAGATTTTAGACGATAATAGAACGTTCGGAATGAATTGGAAGATGACAGCGAAAACTATATTGATACAACTACATCACAAAATTAGTACCTTTGAGTATTTACAAAAACATTTGGTGCTTATTATACAAGATTACTTTTTCGATTATATGAAGAAAGAGTTTGACTTTAGTAGTATCAACGATCAGGCATTAGTCGGGGATAGCCTTCAGTTTCATTCATATTCTCTTTCTGAAAATGGTTCACTGAAATTAAAAGAAAGATTAAGCACAAATTCTATTGGAATAGCTGAATGTTTAGGGTTAAATGCAGAAAAAAATGTTGATTTAATAATAATGTTGGAAGCAATACAAAAGAAAATATCAGAAAAGACATTGTTGAAAATATAAAAATGCGGTACTTCGCCTAACAGGACTGTTTACGCTGCGCCCGCAGTAGCGGGCTTGGTCTTCCGTTCGCTAGGTCATTCCAGACACATTTGGGCGGCACGAAACCCTACGGGTTTCTTTATGGTGCCGCCCAAACGTCGTAAACAGCCGGAACGTTATGTGCAATTTGGGCTAAAATTATCAAAAATATTATATCAAACGGCTTCGTCGCTACTTAAATAAAAATTGTTCAAAATAGTTGACAAGATAAAAAATATATGTAAAAATGTATAAAACTATATAAAGGAATATAAAATGGCTAAATTTATTGTGGCAAAAGATTTTCATATAGAATTGGATAATTGTAAATATGGCAGTCCATACATCCGTATAAAAATGCCAATAGATTTTTCATACCTTGATCTAATACAAATTATAAAAATATATACTAATTATAAAGATACATATGAATGGGATTTCTTTTTTCCATATTATCAAATGAATTTGCTCTCAAAACATAAAAAAGAAGAGCTTGGCAATATAAAAATACGACAATATTTTGAAGTACCGCCAAACATGGATTGTATTTACGGGCCAATAAAAATAAATATTGGAAAGATGGCAAAATCATTTAATAAATATCATAAAGTATATCCTGTTGCATTTGAGGCTGCTGGAATATTTCCCAGTGAAGAAGAGTTTAGAAATAAAAAGCTATTAAAAGATATAACAAAAAAATATACAGAAGAAGATTTAAAAGAATTTAATAGTATATTAAAGGAATATTTCAAAAATAAATATAAAATATCGGATGAAATATATCCAGGTGAAGAATCATTTTATGGAAATATGTTAATAAAAAAATAATATATAAATGCTGTACGCCCAAACTGCACATAACAGGACTGTATGCGCTTCGGGGCCTGACGGCCCCTCGGCCTCCGCAACGGCTAGGTCAATCGCTGCGCTCATTCCCACGCCATTGCTCCGGCACAGTTTGTCGGCCCTGGAAATGCTGCGCATTTCCCTGTTCGGGCCGCCAAACCGTCGCATACAGCCGGAACGTTATGTGCCATA
>JAIROC010000256.1 GCA_031257735.1 Bacteroidales bacterium
CGCTGGGACAGTATTTCGACGCCGTACAGTACTGCGCCTTTGCCAACGAACACATTGATTATAATCCGCTAATCAACGAATTGAAACAGCTGAGCGCATATTATAATCAACAATTGAAAGCCCGTGCAACACGCCGCAAAAACAATCAGGCGACAGATGGAGAATCTACAATCGAACCGCCGAAAGAATAAATTTATAAAAATAACACAATGAAAAAAGTATTTACTATTTTAAGAAAAAGCGCCCATAGAGGATTAATTTTTGCAGGATTTATGCTGTTTTTTGTGAGTATGGAAGCGCAGAAAATCAAATACAATTATGATGAATCCGGTAACAGAACTAAACGTTACATATCAAAAAGTTTAGCAATAGACACTGTCGGCTATAAAGCAGAAAACGACAGCATCGCGGATAATCCGAAAGACCCATATAATTGGGATGAAAGAAAAAAAGATGCATTCGAGGTTATAGTTTATCCCAATCCTACGCAAGGGATAATAGAAGTAGAAATTTCCGAACTGAAAACAAATCAAAAAGCTCAGATGCAAATATATTCCATCACAGGCTCATTTGTTAAACATGTCAGGAATCTTCAAAAACGACAGTCTGTCGATTTAACTGATTTATCTTCCGGAATCTACTTGCTGTATATAACGGCGGACGAAAATACTGTTGTAAAGAAAATCATTAAACAATAAAAACTTGTAGTTTCTTATGAAAAAGATATTAATATTTTTGTTGGGATTAATTGTCTCATTGCCATTAGATGCACAAAAGAAAGATATACTGTCGGACACTCTGTCAAGTATACCGGTAAGTATGCCGGAGAAAGAAGCGGTTTATGTTTCGGATTCAAAAAATGATAATGTAAGAATGACGCATTCTGTTACCAATAAAATCATTGGCAAAAACACGGATGAAGAGTATATTAGTAAAAAATTATTAGAGAAGGAACAACTGCCGGTTAATAATACGTACACACTTACGCTGGAAGAGCAGCAAATAATAGACAAGAAAAAACTTGATTTAGATAAATATATATCTTCACAATCTTTATCTAAAGAGTCGGTAACTCTATCTAAAGAGTCAATAACTTTATCTGACGACCAGCAGGCAGTGATACAATCTTCTACTTCCGGAACAGGTAATACACGGCAAAATCCTATTGTAGCGGGTTCGTTCAGTACGACTTTTACTTATACAAATACGCAAAACACCAATGATTTTACACATGATTATACCCGACCATCAGGTGAAATATATAAAACGAATGATGTATTTTACAAATTCACTTTGACTAAAGCGATGACAGTGAATATAAGACACTGTGGCTCGCAACTTTCCGACACATATTTGTATCTGCTTAATTCATCAGGAGGTTATATAGATAAAAATGACGACTATTCGGGCGGGTGTTCCAGTATACGTCATGCGTATTATACCATAAGTTTGTCTGCCGGTACGTATTATGTAGTGTCCGAAGGGTACAGCCAAAACGGATATATTACTACAACTATCGAAGGAACAATGATAACGGGAGATGTTCTTGGAGTGCCAATTGTAGCAGGTTCGTTTAGTACAAATTTCAGTTATAGCAATTCACAAAATACAAATAATTTCACACATAAATATACTCGCACGCAATTCGATCCCGCGACAAAAGACGTTTTCTACAAGTTTACCATAACAAATTATATGTCCGTGATTATGAAACATTGCGGGTCTTCGCTCGATGATACATATCTTTATTTGTTGGATGCATCGGGAAATCTTATATTGCCAAGAGATGATTATTCCGATAAAGAAGGATATTGTTCATCCAACATTCTTCACTCATATTTGAAACAAAATCTTGCACCCGGAACTTATTATGTTGTGTCGGAAGGATACAACAAAAATGGAGTAATTAAGACACAAATCAGTGGAACGGTACTTCCAACAGGAGATACACAAATAAATCCTGTCTATGCAGGTACATTCAGCGATAATTTCCAATATTCAAACACACAGAACACTGCAAATTTCCACGACGAATATCATTATCCGCCAAAATCTAATAAAACAAATGACGTTTTTCACCGGTTTACTCTTTCAAAGAAAATGACAGTAACCATGACCCATTGTGGGTCGGCTTTGGGAGACACATACATGTGTCTGCTGGATGAAAAAGGTGATTTAATATTGCCGAACGATGATTATTGGACAACAGGAGATGACAGATGTAGTAACAGTTATCATTCTGTGATAAAACGTGAATTGGATGCCGGAACGTATTATATTGTATCCGAAGGATACAGTCAGAACGGTTCAATCACACTCAACATCAAAGGATTTTTAAACGAGTTCAATTATCCTCAGTCTTATGACGCCAATATAAACATATCCGGAGGAAGCGCTACAGCTACGATACCAATAGAAATTCCTGCGGGCGTAAACGGCGTTCAACCTAATGTGGGCTTGATATATAACAACAGAGCCGGATTTGGACTGGCCGGTTACGGATGGACGGTTTCCGGATTGTCAACAATAACAGTTACAGGAAAGAACCTGTATCATGATAATGAAATAACATCTCCAACTTCCGGAGGTCCTTATGTACTGGATGGACAAAGAATGATAGCAGATGGCAGCAATTATACATTGGAAAACAACAGGTCTGTGTCAATACGTCCGAGTGGAACAAATTATATTGTCTATTATCCCGACGGAAGCAAGGCTACTTATTCCGCATATATTAGCAAATATATATGGCGTATTACTAAATTCGAAACATATACAGGCAATTATGTTACTTATACATATAGTGGTATTAATATTGATAAAATAGAATATGGAGGAAACAGCGGCAAAGGCAGTTCTCATTTTGTATCGGTAAAATTCACTTATGAATCCAATCCGGATATCAATGTGTCTTTCATTGGAAAAAATATCCTTAAATATGATCAACGCATAAAAGTGATAGAAATTTGTGTAAATTCATCTGTTTTCCGTACATATAAATTGAATTATAATAATGGATACTACAAGCAACTTAGCAGGGTAGATATAAAGGCAAATTATGAAACCATGCAACCTGTAACCATATCGTACGGATATAATACGAATGCCGCATACAATTTGAAAGAAACCACATTATCAGGACACTATTACCGTGCAACAAATCATCGCGATGCGTATATATATTCCGGGAAAATATGCGATTGGGAAAACAGCAACCAAATAGTTGTGTTACAAAGAAAAGACAATTATAATTCAGACGATAAGATTTATGTCTATGAAGGAATAGATGCATTTACCACTTCAAATGTTGGAACCAGTATATCAATGAATGTCGGGGCAAATTTCAAACAACTGTTTGTAGCAAATGTTGATGGAACGCCTGAAGACGAAATAGTAAAGATAAGCCAGACAGGAGTTCAGTTCACTGTGGATGTATATACTTTGTCGCTTAGTACTGGTATTGTAAAAAAAGTCACACGCTCAAGCTCCGGAGTAAATGCGCAGACCAGATTTTTATTGGGTGACTTTAAAGGGAAAGGAAGAAATATATTGCTTCACGTACAGCCGGGATCTTCATATATCTATTTACGTGATCTCACGGAAGCAAGCGCCATAGGCGTTTCGATAAAAGGTTTTGATTATAAAGATGGCGATATTCTTCTGTCTATGGATTATGACGGAGATGGAAAAACCGATTTTGCACATGTTAATTCCGCCGGATTAAAGATTTATACGGTTTCTGCAACCGGCACTTCATGGACTCAGATTGCTTCTTCAACATATTTTAATCGTGATAAACTTGCTACAATATCTGAAGGTCGAGGAAACGTTACAGTCGTATCTACAAGCATGTTATTAGTTGGCGATATTAATGGTGATGGAAGGAGTGATTTTCTTATAACACCTCACAGTTCAAGAGAATCAAATGGAGAATATTTATTGCAGCCTAAATACAATAGACAATGGGTTATATTTTTTTCCGATGGAACAGGAGGTTTGATTGGCGGAACATTTGCAGATGACAGGTATAATTCATTAGGACATGTAAATATAGACGGCGGAACATTTTTACATGATATGAATGGCGATGGCAAATCCGATTTAGTAACAATGTATAAACCAAATGAAGCATATATTTATTATTCTATCGGTGATGGATTTTTAAATTCAAACTACAAAATGATACCTTTAACCGGCGATGGATTGATAACTACAATCAATCGCTGGTCCTCAAATAATAATAATTTTTTGGCTCATGTGCGTAACAGTAAAATACAGTGTGTGAATTTTCTTAGGGATGAACAAAAAGAAGCCTTTTTGACCAAAATGGGAAATACCCAAGTAAATTACGACAGAATCGATTTGTCGGGAAAAAATGGAAAATATTTTTATAATCACGGATCTGGTGCAACTTTACCGTATCGCAACCTGAAATATGAACCGCTATACGTAGTTACAAATTACAAGACTTCGTCTGGCAATATTGTTATTTCCAATTATGATTACACATATACCAATGCAGTTGCACATTTGCATGGTTTGGGATTCTGCGGATTCGAAAAAATAGAAATTTACGATAAACTGCGGGGACAAACAGTTACGGAAACTTATGAACCTTACAGATTCGGATTGCCGCAAAAAACGGAATCTCCAACTCAAATTTCGGAAAACACGTGGTCGGTAACAACAACAAGTACATATCCCAAAAGCAGTAAAATCACATTGACAAAACAAAAAGTTACAGACAAACTGACGGGAAATGTTGTCGAAGCCACGCTCCAGTATAACAGTTATGGTATGCCAACAAAAACGACCATAACCAAAGGGAGCATGACCGAAACCGTATCCAACACTTACGAA